>JAAZOZ010000163.1 GCA_012797505.1 Smithella sp.
ATCGTTTACGAAGACGGCTGCTGGCGGAAAGTCGAATCCCGTTGATGCCCGACGAGCGTTCATCCTGCGCAACTTGCTGCGATATCATGATGTTCGTTTCATGCCTTGACAGCTTGCCGCGAGGTGGTTGATTCCGAGATTTGACTTGATAAAACACGGGCATCATTGTAAAAAAGACTCAAACGGCAAAGAAAATCAGGAGAAGAAAATGATTGCATATCAGCTTTGTATTTTCGCGGAAGATAAACCGGGGCAACTTGCCAACGTGACGAGCGTTCTGGCAAAAGCCGACATCAGCATCCGGGCGACCACCATTTCGACTGCCGGCAAGTCCGGGGTGATCAACCTGATTGTGGATGATCCGAAGCGCGCGAAAAAGGCTCTCGACAACGCTGGGTTAACCGTTCACCTGAAAAACGTTCTGGCCGTCCTGATTCCGGACCGGCCGGGCGGGCTGGACAAGTTGATGCAGCTTTTGTACAGGGAAGGCATCAATATCAACAATGCCTGCGGCTTTGTTCTGGAATGCGCGGAAAAAGCCGTGTTTGTGGTGGACGTGGATCAGATTGAAAAAACGGAAAAACTTGTGGAAAAGAACGGATTCAAGACGCTGGACACCGAGGCGCTGTCGGCGGTGGAGCCGTTCCATTACATGAAATACTGATGGGGGAAAACCATGGCGCATGAGGATAAAGGCAAATATTTCAAGAAGCACCCCGCAGGGACAACCGTCAGCGACAAGCTGAAAGAGGCGGTTTTGAAGTCCACAAAGGAAAACAACATTTCCTGCAAGGCGGCGGAAAAGATTGCCCATGCTGCCGGTTTTTCGCCGGGTGAAGTCGGCGTGGCGATTGACATGCTCAATATCAATATTGCGCAGTGCCAGCTCGGCCTCTTCGGACTGGACGGCAAGCAAAAAGTGTCGCCTGCTCTATCCGTCGCTCCGGACCTTGAAGCCGCCATCCGCAAAGCGCTGGTCAACGGCCGGTTGTCCTGCGCTGCGGCCTGGGAAATTGCGGACCGGCTGGGCGTCAAGCGCCTGGAGGTCGGCGCCGCCTGTGAAAACCTGAAGATCAAGGTCAAACCCTGTCAGCTCGGCGCCTTTTAGCGGATTTCGGGAGCGGTTCGATTGCGGCGGGGATATTAGAAACGGCTGATTTCCTCCGTTTGTCTCATCAGGGAAAATACCCGATATGATTCTCAACTGGCAGGATACCTACAAGGAAAGACTCACCGACGCGCGAAGCGCGCTGTCCCGAATCCGGCGCGGCGCGCGCATCTTCATTGCTTCCGCCTGCGGCGAGCCGCAGCTTCTGGTCAAAACGCTTCTGGATATGGGGCAGAACTTTGCCGATGTGGAAGTGATCCACTTTCTGGATCTGGGGCTCACCGACTACACGTCGGAAATCTACACGGAGCATTTCCGGCACAACGCGCTCTTCATCGGCGCGAACGCCCGCGCGGCCATCAAGGAAGGGCACGCCGACTACACGCCCATTTTCCTTTCCGAAGTTCCCCTGCTGATGAAGCGGGGATCCATGCCCATTGATGTCGCCCTCATTACAGTCTCTCCGCCGGACATGAACGGCTATGTCAGCCTGGGGATTTCCGTGGACATCACCAAGACGGCGGCTTCCGTGGCCCGGTATGTGGTGGCGGAGGTGAATCCGAACATGCCGCGGACGCTGGGCGACAGTTTTATCCATGTGAGCGAGATTTCCGCGTTTGTGGAAAACGACGCGCCGCTTCTGGAATTCGAACAGAAGGCGCCGGATGATATCGCCCAGTCCATCGGACGGCTGATTGCCGATCTGATCGACAATGAATCCACCATTCAGACGGGAGTCGGCAAGATTCCCAATTCCGTTTTCCCCTATCTGGCCAATAAAAAAGACCTCGGCGTGCACACGGAAACGTTTACCGACGGCCTCATCGATTTGATTGAAAGCGGCGTCGTGACCTGCCGGAAGAAGTCGCTGCATCCGGGAAAGATTGTCGCGGCCTTCTGCATGGGCACCCGACGCCTGTATGACTATGTGCACAACAATCCGCTCTTTGAATTCCGGCCGTGTCAGTACGTGAACGATCCGTATGTCATCGCCCAAAACGACCGGATGGTGTCCATCAATTCCGCGCTGACCGTTGATCTCACCGGGCAGGTGTGTTCGGATTCCCTCGGATTCGAGTTTTACAGCGGCATCGGCGGGCAGGTGGATTTTGTCCGCGGTTCGGCCATGTCCAATCGGGGCAAATCCATCATGGTGCTGCCTTCGACCACGGATAACGGGGCCATCTCCCGCATCGTGCCGTATCCCTCCGCGGGCAGCGGCGTGGTGGTGACGCGGGGGGACATCCATTATGTCGTGACGGAATACGGCATTGCCTACGTGCACGGGAAATCCATCCGCGACCGGGCCATGATGCTCATCAACATCGCCCATCCGAAGTTCCGCGACGAGCTGCTGGAAGCCGCCAAGCGTCAGGGCTACATTTACCGGGATCAGACGCTGCCGGTGGTGCTGTATCCGAAGGAGTATGAAATCACCTGGGTGGACAAGAAGGGAACCTCGCTGTTTTTCCGTCCGGTAAAAGCCACGGACGAACGCGCCATCCAGGAATTGATCTACGATCTGCCGCCGCAGGATGTCTATACGCGGTTCTTTCACAATTTAAAGTCCTTTTCCCACAAAGTGGCCATGCCGATGGCGGCCATCGATTATGACGACAAGATGGCCATCGTGGCGGTCATCGGCAAGGAGGAGCCGGAGGGGAGGGAAAAGATCGTGGCCATCGGAAACTACGCCAACAATCCCAACACCCGCTATGCCGAAGTGGCCTTCACCACGCATCAGGACTGGCAGGACCGGGGCATCGGCACCTTCCTCCTGCAGTATTTAATCCGCATTGCGAAGGAGAAGAACATTGAAGGATTCACGGCGGATGTTTTGTCGCGAAACCGGGCGATGATGCAGGTATTTTCCAAGTGCGGCTGTCCGATGACCACACACCTGGATACCGGAGTCTATGAATTGAAGATCAACTTCGGCGCTGAAGAAAAGAAAGAATAACCTTCAAGCACATCACAATCGTCGGATCGAATTCTATGGAAACCAGAAGAGACTTCATCAAAAAAAGCGTTGTGGTCTGCGCCGCCTTAAGCCTTCCGCTGCCGGGGACCGCAAACGGACAGACCGTCCCCCGGGAATTCAAAACCCGCGATCCGAAACGCGCGTTGATTTTGTGTTACAGCCAGACGGGATTTACTTCCCGCTACGGGAAACTGATCGGCTGTGTTCTGCAGGAAAAAGGGCTTGTGGTGGATCTTGCGGACATGCGCGGTTTTGATCCGAAACGCCTGACCGGCTACGATCTGATCCTGGTCGGCTCGCCGGTTTTTTATTATGACACGCCGGCCAATGTGAGCGATTGGCTTGCCGCGATTCCGAAGATTACCGGAATTTCCGTGGCGGCGTTTGTGTCGTTCGGCGGACCGGAAGGCAATCAGCACAATGCTTTGTGCCACATCCTTCATCTCCTGGCGGAGAAAGAAGGCATTCCTGTCGGCATGGAAGCTTTCCGCAGCATTCCATCCTACCCGGCAACCTGGGACAGCGCCAATCAACGCTCCGGAGAGCATCTGCCGGATGAGGCCACATACAACCGGGTTCGGGAGTTCGCCGGGGAAATCCTGGAAGCCGTGCGGCAGGGCCGGGTTCTGACCTATTCCTCCGAGCTGGCGCTTCGGGAAATCGTGCGGATGCTGCCCCTGGTGTGGCTCAACAAAAGAGGAATCACCCAACATACCGTGGACGGAGCGAAATGCATTTTATGCCGGACCTGCGAAAAAAAATGTCCGGTGAACGCCATTCACCCGGAAAAGCGTTCGGTCGATCACGACAAATGCCTGGCCTGCTTCGGCTGCCTGAACAACTG
>JAAZOZ010000164.1 GCA_012797505.1 Smithella sp.
CCAGTTTGACGGGCGCCGGATCAAAGCCGTTGGCCTCTTTCAGCGCAATCGTCAGCGCCACTGAATCCGTCGGAATTTCTTCATCCGCCGTCAGAGGAATTTCCTTCACATAAGTCTCGCCTGCGGGAATCGTCCCCAGCGCCACCTCGCGTTCATAGCTAAGGCCGCGAATATGTTTGGCTATTGCAATTTGCGCCCGGCAGTCAAAGGCGTCGCCCCGGCCGCTGTTTTTCACCGTCACCACCAGCTTGCCCGTTTCTTCCGCATTCAGAATATCGTTTCCGGATGGCTCGACAAACTTGATCGTCATCGAAAGCGCGGGCGGCACGGGCGAGACGCCGACATTCACCCTGCCCTTCCCCGCCTGCGCGTTTGGCGCCAAAAGGATCAAGCATCCAAATAAGGCTGCATATAAAATATTTTTCATATCAACTCTCCTTGTAATATCGCATGCCTTTTCTTTTATTTTTCTGGTTTATTGCTGATGCCGAGCTGGTTTTTAATCAAATTGCAAAGGCTTTCTTTAATCTCTGCATGCCTTGGAACAGGTGCTTTTTTCCCGTTTTGGGGATTTACATAAATATCGTGGCTTCCGCCATGTCTTTTCAAGTGGCAGCCGGCTTTAACCAGTTCACGGATAAAGTCAAGGCGCTTCAAGCATCCACCCCAATCTCTTTGTGATGAACAGGGGTATGGACATGGGGGATGAAATCCTCGTCATCTGCCATCATCAAACGGTAGGCGTCCCGAATATTTTCTTCCAGTTCCTCCAGCGACTCACCCTGACTGAAGACACCAGGCACTTCCTTTAGCTTGCCCACATACCATTCGTCATCCTTCCAGTATTCGAGTGTAAATTTTTTCATGTTGCACCTCTTCTGTCATGATTAACGTTGAAACAATATACCCGCAAATATTTTTTCCCGCAACTTGTATGTATCCGCATGTTTGGCATGCCCGATCCAGCTCTGAACGGAGGAATTGACGTCCCTCAGCGTGAGGAGGAGAACCCCCTGCACCCCCTAAAAACGCGAAAACAGAAATTCAGAACTCAGAAAATAATCATTGGGCAGGACCAGCCAGGCGGAACCCGTAGTAGATGAGCCGGCTCTCCGGGTTGCCCCAGTACCGGCTCGCCACGCGGACGTACCTCGGTTTGGTGTACCAGGAGCCGCCGCGCAGGACGCGGTACGAACCGGAAGACGGGCCATCAGGATTATCTCTGAAACTCTGGCCATAATATTTCTCGCCATACCAATCCGAACACCATTCCCAGACATTGCCGCTCATGTCATATAGCCCCAATCCGTTGGGCTGCTTCTGTCCCACGGGATGAGTTTCGCGTCCTGAATTGCCGTCATACCAGGCTACGGCATCCACGTCATTCCCGCCAGCGTACTTTTCGCTTTTTCCACCGGATCTGGCCGCGTATTCCCATTCCGCCTCCGTGGGCAGGCGATACTGTTTGCCGCTCTGGTTGTTGAGTCTCTGGATAAATTGCTGAATGTCATTCCAGCTTACCTGTTCCACCGGGCAGTTGTCTCCGCAGTTTTTATAATATGAAGGGTTGTTTCCCATGATCCTTTGCCATTGCCCTTGTGTTACTTCGTACTTCCCGATATAAAAATCATTCACACAGACTTCATGAACGGGTTTTTCATTGGCGTAACCATCGCCAAACGTATCGCCCATCTGATAACAGCCGCCTTTGACGAAGACCATCTGCATGCCGGTGGCGGAATCGGTAAAGGCGTCGCCCGTGGTGGCCAGTTCCCAATCCACGCCGGCGCGCAGACCGCGGGGAAAGTCCTGAAGAATGTTCCAGCTTATTTTTTTGCCCCTGCCTGTCTTCACTTTGCCCACGTC
>JAAZOZ010000014.1 GCA_012797505.1 Smithella sp.
ATGTTGAAACCCCATTTGGCGGGATTGTTGGACGCGCCGATAAACGCGATGGCCCGCGGCTCAAAAAGGGACGTAAAAAATGATCGGGATGTCACGACAGCTCCTTCCTTGATGGATGCCGGGTCAGTATGTGGATGGACAGCGCCACGGGAGGCACAACCGAAAATAACAAAGGATGCCGCAGGGTTGGCTGAAAAAACAGTGTCCCTCGATCTACAGAGCCTTTTGCAATTTGGGAAACTTCACATCCAGCGTCTTGTTCCACTGGTCCAGGACCTTCCGGATGCTTTCCATCAGTTCCGTTGCATCGCCTTCGATCGTGATGGACTTAATGGCATCACCCTGCGCGATGGCATTGACGACTTTCTGATCCTCGCCGCTTTCCACTTCGCCGAACACCGTGTGCTTGCCGTCCAGCCAGGGCGTCGGCACATGCGTGATAAAGAACTGGCTGCCGTTGGTCCGGGGACCGGCGTTGGCCATGGACAAAATGCCGGGCTTGCTGTGTCGGAGCCCCGCCACAAACTCGTCGGGAAAGGTGTAGCCGGGACCGCCGCGGCCGTCTCCGTTGGGACAGCCGCCCTGAATCATAAAATCGGAAATGACGCGATGGAAGTTCAGCTGGTTGTAATATCCGCGCCGTGCCAGGTTGACAAAATTGCCGACTGTCAGCGGGGTTTGATCGGCAAACAACTTCAGCCGGATGGCGCCTTTGCTGGTTTCAATAACTGCCGTTAAAGTGTTTTTCATGTCTGTCTCCTTTGATCAGCGATGGGAAACTCTAGAGAGCATCCCCGGATATGTCAAGATAAAAACCATCTTGCAAAAGGAACGGAAGTGCGTTAAGGACGCTTAAAATTACTCACTTATTTCATATTGTTACAGAGGAGTCCGCATGAAAGCCAAAAGCGCCGGAAAGAAGATATGGGTCAGTGTGGTCATGGGCAGTGATTCGGACCTGCCGGTCATGACCGAAGCGGCAAAAATTCTGGATGAATTCGGCATCGGCTATGAGCTGGTGTTAACGTCGGCACACCGCACGCCGGAACGGACAACCAAATTCGCCAAAACGGCCGCCGGGCGGGGCGTGAAAATCATTCTTGTCGGCGCCGGCGCCGCGGCGCACCTGGCCGGAGTTATTGCTTCACAAACCCTGCTCCCTGTCATCGGCGTTCCCATTGACGCCACATCCCTCAGGGGCCTGGATGCACTGCTCTCCACCGTGCAAATGCCCGGCGGCATTCCTGTGGCTACCATGGCCATCGGCAAGGCCGGCGCAAAGAACGCGGCCCTTTTTGCGGCGCGCGCTCTGGCATTGGAAGACAAATCCCTGAACGCAAAACTTACCGCATACGTAAAAAAGATGGCCAGGGATGTGGAAAAAAAGCAGCAGAACTTGAAGGTTCTGTAAAAACCCCGTCAAATCCGGGAAACCCCTGATGCCCCGAATCCTGAAAATCAACACCGGTCATTCGGAAGAAGATGTCATCGGCAGCGCCGCCGCAATCATTTCCCGCGGAGGCGTTATTGCCTATCCCACCGAAACCATCTACGGCCTCGGCGCGGATGCAACCAACGAACAGGCCATCCGCAAAATCTTCGAAATCAAAGGGCGGAACTTTTCCAATCCCGTCTCCCTGATCATCGGCCGGCGCGAAGACGTCCACCCTTTGGTGCGCGCCATTCCAAAGACCGCTCAAAAACTGATGGACGCTTTCTGGCCGGGACCGCTGACGATTGTTTTTGAGGCGGCAGGCTGTGTCTCTCCTCTTCTGACGGCAAAGACCGGGAAGATCGGCATCCGTCTGTCCGGCCATGACGGCGCCAGACAAATCGCTCTGGCGGCGGGGAAACCGCTGACGGCAACCAGCGCGAATTTATCCGGCTTGCCGGAATGTGCAACGGCAGATGAGGTGATCGCGCAACTCGGGGATCGGCTTGACGCCGTGGTTGATCTGGGAAATACAAGCGGTACTGCAGGCTCCACCATCATTGACACCACAACGGAACAACCGGTTATTTTGCGGGCAGGTGTAATTTCCCGTGAAGAAATATTGCAGAAAACCGGGATCTGAAAACTGCAGGGAACGGTCTTGCCGCCCGCAAGGATGAAAACAACAGTGCAAAG
>JAAZOZ010000165.1 GCA_012797505.1 Smithella sp.
AAGCTTCATATCACCACAGAACACCAAGTATCAAAAGTTCATTGTACCCGATATTTATACACTTTTTATTTGTATTCTTTTGAAAAAAGAGTATTATCGCTCCCATCATCGAAAAAAAGCCAAGTTGGAATATTAAGTGTTGGGTCACAAAAACAAACAGAATCTGCTGACTATGCCTTAAACGCTGAAAATGATATGATTACTCAATCCATGCATACCCTTGACCGCATTCGTAAATCGTTCAATGGCTCCACGAGCAGAGCGGACCGCTCTGAAATTGGTCAGTTCCTGACTCCTGTAGCGATAGCCAAGTTCATGTCATCTATGTTCGAAAGTGGACCTCAACGAGTGAAGATTTTGGACCCAGGGGCCGGGGCAGGAGTTCTTTTCGCGACCTGTGTGGAAACTCTAATTTCAAGAACAGAGCGCCCCCAATCAATAGAGGTCGTTGCCTACGAAACGGACAGCTCCATTCTACCGTATCTTGAAGACACCCTAAAGAATTGTCAGTCCCTTTGCATATCCGAGGGCATCGAATTTCACGGAACTGTAAAATCCGAAGATTTTATCTTGGCTGCTCTACCCGAAGTGAATGGGTCTCTATTTCTTGCGCCGGGCAAACGATTCACCCATGCTATTCTTAACCCTCCATACAAGAAGATCAACATCCAGACGGCTATGAGTAGAAACCTCTATTTATCCGGCATAGAGGTGGCAAACCTGTATGCGGTATTTGTCTGGCTGTCTATGTCCTTGCTTGAGCAGGGCGGCCAGATGGTTGCAATAACGCCCCGGAGCTTCTGCAACGGACCGTATTTCAACAAGTTCCGTTCTGCCTTCCTGCGCATGATGAGTTTAAAACGTATTCACGTATTCGAATCCCGCAAGAAAGCCTTCGGAGACGATAATGTGTTGCAAGAAAACATAATATATCACGCAACACGGGGGCTTCAGAAACCTCAGCCCGTCTTTATCTCAGTCTCAGCGGGCCTTGACTTCGACGGGGTAATTACGTTGGCGGTGCCGTTTAGTCAAGTTGTACATCCGGGTGACCGGGATATGTTTATTCGTCTTGATATCAAAGAAGCAGATGCTACCCCATCGGAACAGATTAAATGCTTTACCTCATCCCTCGGTAAGCTGGGGTTGAGTGTTTCCACCGGGCGCGTTGTCGATTTCAGAGCACGAGAACACCTCAAACAGTCTCCCCAGCCTGGGGACGTTCCTCTCATCTATCCGTGTCATTTCGCCAATGGCTTTATCGACTGGCCCGCAGAATCCGGTAGGAAACCGAATGCCATCGCATCAAACGCAGACACCTCAACCCTTCTTGTTGAAGCCGGATTCTATGTTCTTACCAAAAGGTTTTCCTCTAAGGAGCAGCAGAGACGTATCATGGCAGCGGTTTACGACCCTGCACGCATCGATGCGGCCTATGTTGGCTTTGAGAACCACCTGAACTACTACCATCAAAACGGAAGAAGTTTACCAGCCAATTTGGCAAAGGGGCTTGCCCTGTATCTCAATTCCACAATGGTCGACCGCTATTTCCGACTTTTTAGCGGGCACACTCAGGTAAATGCGACTGATCTTAGAAAAATGCCGTATCCCACCCGCGAGCAACTCACGCGTCTTGGTGCGTCGATCGGGGAAACCATGCCCGACCAGGAAGCGATAGATTCCATTATCGAAAAGGAGTGTTCGAACCTTGGCAAATGAGACCGGTGGACAAAAGGCAGAGAAAAAGATCAAAGAAGCTCTCACCATCCTGAATGATCTTGGCCTTCCGAAGCAGCAACAAAACGAGCGCTCCGCTTTGACCCTGCTCTCCTTGCTGGGCCTCAAGCCTACAAACAAATGGGAGGATGCATCTGATCCGCTCATGGGCATAACTCCCATGATGGATTTTTTTCAGGAGCACTACGGAAAGAAGTATGCGCCAAACACTCGCGAAACAGTACGTCGCCAAACAGTCCATCAGTTTTTGCAGGCAGCCTTAATCGTCGCAAACCCTGACAAGCCCTCAAGACCGACCAATAGCCCCAAGGCAGTGTACCAGATCGAGCCATCTGTCCTCAAACTGCTTCGAGGCTTTGGGAAGCCAGGATGGAAAAACGAATTGCTTCGGTATCTTCGAACCGTGGACACGTTGAAGAAGCTGTATGCACGTGAAAGGGAAATGAGGCGATTGCCTGTCAAGCTTGCAAACGGCCAAGAAATAAAGCTGTCTCCGGGCGGCCAGAATGTTCTGGTAAAAAAGATCATGGATGATTTCTGCCCGTTGTTCACGCCGGGAAGTTATGTGATCTACGTTGGTGACACCCAAATGAAATGGGCCTATTTCGATTCCGATGCTTTGTCACGGCTGGGCGTCAAAATAGGGGAACACGGGAAGATGCCGGATGTTGTCGTATATTACGCAGAAAAGAACTGGCTGGTTCTTATTGAGGCTGTAACGAGCCACGGGCCTGTGAACCCTAAACGAAGGCAGGAATTGAAGGCGCTGTTTTCCGGATCAACGGCTGGCCTTGTTTTCGTGACCGCGTTCCTTGATCGAAAGGCTATGGTGAAGTACCTGAATGACATCTCTTGGGAAACTGAAGTCTGGATCGCCGAGTCTCCCACACACCTCATACACTTCAATGGTGAACGTTTTCTCGGACCGTATGAAGACTGAATGACCCAACGAGGCGTTCCACCGGATCGGCGAGGAAAGGCGCTCGCCTCCCGGTGAACTCGTTGTTCTCTTGGATAATGATAGATGATGTTATGAAAAGGTCATTTCAAAATGCAAACAATGCAGATAACCATTTATAACTTGTCAGGTGCAATGGAACACGGCTTCGTAAGTGCTAAGCCTGAACTATGTTCTGTTTGCGGA
>JAAZOZ010000166.1 GCA_012797505.1 Smithella sp.
GGCCACGGACGCGTCCACCGACGTCCCCAGGGAGACGCGCCCCTGTTCGTCGGGCGGGCTCACCTGAATCAGGGCCACGTCGCACGGGAGGTATCCTTCACGGTAGAGACGCTGGGTCTCTCCCAGAAACACGGGAATGTAGTCGGCGTATCCCTGCTGGGTCGAAAGCCGGACATTGGGGCCGACAAAAAAGGACTCAAGCTGAAAGACGCCTTCAAACGACGGATCGGCGTAAGGCGCGGGGCCTTCCGTGTGCAGATGATGAATATGGACTCCGCGAAGTTCGCCCGAACGGCCGCGCCGGCACAGCGCCGCAACCAGGCACGCGGGAGTGTTGGAGGTCGCGCTGATGTGCACGTGATCGCCGGAGCGAACGGCCCGGACGGCTTGGTCAGGCGAAACCGTTTTGATGTTTTTGATTCCCATATCGCAAATAGACTGAAGACCGAAGGCTGAAGACTAAAAAGGCAGGCGCTGTCGGCACCGTTCCAATGAAGGCCGAAGGCCTGCAAAATAGACCTTCGGCCTTCCGTCTTCGGTCTAATTCCCTTTTAAAAATTCTCTTATATCTTTTGAAAGCCGGTCCGGTTTTTCCAAAAGGATCGCGTGGCCGCATTGTTCGTAGATGATCATCTTCGCATGAGGCATCTTTTCCCGGAAATCCTCCGCCAGAGCAATCGGAAAAATCGGATCCTCCCGTCCTAAAACGATCAGCGTGGGATGCTCGATTTTTTGCACCCGTTCGTTGCTGTCAAACAAACCGGCGGCCGTAAACTGCCGTACAAAGGCATGGAAAGGCTGCGGGTTTTTCATGCGCAGTTCGACGGCTTTATCCAGGGTCTCCGGATGCTCCTCGACAAATCCCGGCGCGGTCATCAGCGTCAGATCGATGCGATAGATCTCCCAGGGATTCTTTCCGGCAATGGCGGCTGCGACTCTATCCCAGAAGGGCTTTCCCAGCGCCAGCGACCGGGGGCCGCCCATGCCGGTCGCGACCAGAATCAGCCGGTTGACCATTTCCGGACAGGAAAGCGCGATTTCCTGGGAAATAAAGCCGCCCATGGACAGGCCGGCCACGTTGGCCTTTTGAATGCCCAGCGACCGGAGCAGGCCCACGGCATCAGAGGCCATCAACGACATGGAATACACATCGTCCGGCTTGTCGCTCCGGCCGATGCCGCGGTTGTCCAGCGCAACCACCCGGAAGTCTTTGGACAACTCCTCGATCTGCGCAAACCACAAGTCCATCGGGAAAGCCAGGCCGTTGATGAGCAGCAGCGGCTCACCCGTGCCCTTTTCTTCGTAATAGATTTTGATGCCGTTGACGGTTTGATAAGGCATGAACCACTCCATAAAAATATAGGGAACGGTTTGAAGCCGTTCCCTACGATATAAAATATTTGTTAAACTGCTTCGATGGCAATCGCCATGCCCTGTCCGCCGCCGATGCACAGAGACGCGAGCCCCAGGCCCACGTTGCGGCGCTTCATCTCATTGGCCAGCGCCAGCACGATGCGCGCTCCCGAGCAGCCGACCGGATGACCGATGGAAATGGCCGAGCCGTTGACGTTGGTGATGTCCCAAGGAATATTGAGCTCGCGCAGACAGGAAATGGCCTGGGAGGCAAACGCTTCGTTGAGTTCAAACAGGCCGTAATCCTTGACCGACGTGCCGGTGATGCGCAGCAGTTTGCGGACGGCGGGAACGGGCCCCAGCCCCATGTAAGCCGGATCGACGCCGCCCGAGGCGTAGCCCTTGATGCGGGCCAGGGGTTTCACCCCCAGCGCTTTGGCTTTGTCCTCGCTCATGATCAGCATCGCAACCGCCGCGTCGTTGATGCCGGAGGCGTTGCCGGCCGTTACCGTGCCGTCTTTCTTGAAGGCCGTGCCCAGCTTGGCCAGCTTCTCCATGCTGGTTTCCATGGGACGCTCATCCGTGTCGAACACGATGGGGTTGCCCTTCTTCTGGGGAATCGTCACGGGAACAATTTCATCTTTCAAAAGGCCGCTTTTGATCGCATTGCGCGCACGGGTATGGCTCTCCAGGCTGAGTTTGTCCTGCTCCTCGCGCGAAATGTTGTAGCGGGCGGCGATGTTTTCCGCGGTAACGCCCATGTGATAGCCGTAGAAGATTTCATAGAGGGCGTCAAACACCATCAGATCGACGGTTTTGCCGAACGGCATGTCCATACGGTGGCCCCAGCGGGCCTTGGGCAGGCCGATGGGCACGTCGCTCATATTTTCCATGCCGCCTGCAATCACCACTTCGTTGTCGCCGGCCTTGATGGTGGCGGCGGCGAGCGCAATGGCTTTCATGCCGGAGGCGCATACCTTGTTGACGGTGATGGCGGTCGTTTCCTTGGGAAGGCCGGCGCGGATCATCGCCTGGCGTCCGACGTTCTGCCCCTGGCCCGCGCCGATGACGTTGCCCATGATCACTTCGTCCACGGCAATTTCCCGGAGATTGGCGTCCCACCTGGAATACTGCTGCTCGACCGGGCAAAGGCCCTCGTTTTTGGCCGTATCCGGCGCGTCTTCTTTGGCATGGGCCGGCAAAACCGGCTTGAAACCGGCTTTGATTAACGATTCACGAATCACCAGCGCTCCCAGATCTTTGGCGGGAACGTCTTTCAGGGAACCGCCGAAGGCCCCAACCGCTGTGCGCACACCGCTGACAATGACTGCATTTGACATGATTCTGCCACCTCCCTCGATAGGATTGATATCGTTGATGTTATTTTTACAACCCGGCAAAACCAAAAGCGCGTAATGCTTTACGAATCGGCCGGATTCGCGGCGAAGTATTCCACAATCCGGGTGTTATGGCAAGAATGAATTGCGAGGCGGCGCGCTTACTTTCTTGCGGCCGCATCCGTATCCGCAACCTCCTGCGTCAGATCAAAACGCAAAACCAGCGCGTCGTTTTCATACGATTTCTGTATGGGCAATTTTGATTTTTCAAAGACTTTCATCATGGATTCATTGCGCGGCAGCACATAGGCGATAAACCATTGAATTCCTCGGTCCCGCGCGATTTTGATCAGATACTTAAACAAAAAGGTGGCCACGCCCCTTCCCTGAAAGTCCTCATCGACAATGAACGCAATCTCATACGCGCCGGCGCTTTTGTCATAGGCATAACGGGCTTCCGCGATGATCCTCTCATTCCGCCCTTTTTCCGCGACGGCCACGACGGACAAAACCTTGTCATAATCGATGCTCACATACGTCTGCATTTCCTTGTGGGGCATGACCGGCTTCGGAGCAAAATAACGGAAATATTTCGATTCGTCGGAAAAGTTGTAGAAGAGCCGCCGCATCTTGTCCTCATCGGAGGGCTTGATCGGACGAACCTTGATTTCCAGAGAGTCCTTCAGGGATTTGCGCGTTTCCAACAGCGCCGGATAGTTGGCCGCGTGGCGGGCGACATAAATCTGGTCCGCATAAACATAATTGAGCGCTTTGGCCTGCCTGAGCAGGTCTTCGCGATGGTCGGGGTGGGCGATGTCGATCATGGCCAGCGCCCTTTCCCGAATGGACTTCCCGAAAAGATTGGCCACGCCGTATTCGGTGACGATGTATTTCACGACGCCGAGCGTGCTGTGGGTGTTGTCGGTCCGGCCGTCAAACTTGATGACGATGTTGCTGTTTCCCTCCGTATCCACGGAATTGAGCGCCACGATCGCCTTGCCTCTTCGGGTCATGGTCGCGCCGACGGCGAAGTTCAGCTTGCTTTCGTAGCCGGTCAGCAGATTGTCGCCGGAATGGAAGATGACCGACTCGCCCGAGATGTCGATCTTTTTCACGTTCATGATGCCGATGAGGCTTTTGATCCGGCGCACCACGAAAGGATTGTTGAGCCTCGCGATCGGATAGAATTCAAAGATGGGGTTGCGGTGAACGTACCGGTAGAGCGCCTTGCTGCCGTAGCAATAGCTGGCGGTAATCAGTCCGCCGTTGAACCGGCTGCGGTCCAGCGAAATGGCGCCGGATTCAATCAGGTCCACCGCCCAGTCGGAAACCACATGCGTTACGATGCCGAGGTTGCGCTTTTGCTTCAGGTGATCGGCCACGGCGTTGAACAGTCTGCCCACGTGCAGCACGACGGTCGCCCCGTCGTCGATCAGGTTGGAGATATTCCAGCCGATGCGGTCCGTAATCTCGTCATACGGCCGGTTGATCCGCTCGACCAGCGGCAGATCGCTTTCGACGACATAGTCGATGCTGCTGATGTGGATGGTCGTTTCGCCCAGCGTCACCGGCATGTTTGGATTGATTTCGGCGATCACCAGCGCCGCCTGCTTGATGACGATATTGGCCACGTCCACCGCAACACCCAGGGACATGAAGCCCTTGTCGTCCGGCACGGACGTCTGAATGATCGCGACGTCCACCGCCACCGCGCCGCTTAAAAAAATGTACGGCAGCTCCATCAGGTTGGCGGGGATGAAATCGACCCGGCCCTCGGCGACTTCCTTGCTGATGCTTTCTCCGACGTTGAACGTTTTCAGCCGGTACTGGTCGGAGCTCTGGTGAGACAGGTATTTGCGCAGCGTAATGAGCTGGATGATCTCCAGGTCGCGCAGATTTTTCGCGTCCGACCGGGCCAGCGCCGTCAGGACTTTCCCGGGCGCCGCGACACCGCTGGATAAAAAGATCTTCTGCCCGGGCTTCAGCTTTTCCAGCACCTGATCCGTGCCGATCACTTTGCTGCGATAATCGAAGAAACCCGCCATGGTGCAGTCTTTCATAGGGATGCCCTCCATCAGCCCGCGCCACGTTAAAATATTTCGTCAAAATAAGCAAATCCTGATTGCAGACTATGTGCTTGACAGCCGTTGCGTGAGAAAAGTATAACCTTCCCATCGTCAGGACGGGATCACGACGACGGCAAGGAAGGGCGTTTATGAAAAAAATCCGAAAAGTACTGGTGGCCAACCGGGGGGAAATCGCCCTGCGCATCATCCGGACGGTCAAGGAAATGGACCTCGATACCGTGGCTGTCTATGAAAAACCCGACAGAGAAGCCTATTTTCTGCGATTTGCCGATCAGGCCATTCTGATGGGAGACGGGCCGCGCAGGGATTACCTCAATATCGATAAAATCATCTGGGCCGCGCAGAAATCCGGCTCGGACGCCATTCATCCGGGCTACGGTTTTTTGTCGGAAAATCCCGATCTGGCCCAGGCCTGCGTCGATGCGGGAATTTCGTTTATCGGACCTCCCCCCCAGGTGATCCGCGATCTGGGCAACAAGGTCGTCGCGCGCAACATCATGGAAAAGGCAGCCATTCCCTTTGTTCCGGGAACCGGCACGCTTTCCGCAGGCGACGCGGGCCTCACGGAGGCCGTGGCCTTCGGCAAGACGCACGGCTATCCGATCATGCTCAAGGCGCTGGCCGGCGGCGGGGGACGGGGCATCCGCAAAATCGACAGCGAGGAAGAGCTGCGCTCGCAGCTTCCGCAGGCGCGCTCCGAGGCGCGTTCCGCCTTCAACGACGACCGCATCTACATTGAAAAATGCGTGGAGTCGCCCCGCCACGTCGAAGTGCAGATTCTGGCCGATGCCTACGGCCATGTGATGCATCTGGGCACGCGGGACTGCTCCATTCAGCGCCGCCACCAGAAGCTGCTGGAGATCGCGCCGGCCGACCTGCCGAAAAACGTGCTCGACGCCATGCACCAAACGGCCATTCGGGCGGCCCGTGAAGCGGGATATGTCAACGCCGGCACGGTGGAATTTCTGGTGGATCCCCGGACCAACCGGTTCTGGTTTATGGAGGTCAACACCCGCCTGCAGGTGGAGCACACCGTAACGGAAATCCTCACGGGCATCGATATTATCCGCCAGCAGATTCTGATGGCCGAGGGGGAGACGCTGGACATTCCCGAGGAGCGCATCCATCTGGTCGGCAAAGCCATTCAGGTCCGCGTCAACGCGGAAGACCCCAAAAACAACTTCATGCCGGAAGGCGGCAAGCGCGTCGAGGTTTATCAATCGCCCGGCGGCCCGGAAATCCGGCTCGACGGCATCGTGTACCAGGGCTACAAAATTCCCACCGACTACGATTCGCTGCTGGTCAAGCTGACCGTCCGGGGCTATTCCTGGCAGCAGACCATCCAGCGGCTCAAGCGCGCCCTCAAGGACTTTCTGATCGTCGGACCGAAAACGACGATTCCCTTTTACCTGGCCATCTGCGACGATAAGGATTTCCGGGACGGCCGCTTTACGACGGATTACCTCGAGGCCCATCCCGAACTGTTCGATTACCCGGAGCCGGAGCGGGAAATCGCCAAACTCTCCAAACTGATCGCGGAAATCCACGCGCGGAAAATCAACCCCTACGCCTACTGACCGGGCAAAGCTGCAAGGAGACGTATTGCATGAAAATCCTCCCCGAAGGAAGAATCACTCCCCGCGATCTACAAAGCGCCGGGGCCAAAGCCGTCCTGGAGAAAATGCGCCGCATGCCGGGCTATTATCTCACCAACACGGAGCGCGATCTCTCCCAGTCGGATTTTAAAAACCGGATTTTGCCCCACACGCAGATGCTTGTCGCCCCGGAGCGCAACGAAGCCGGCTATTTTTCGCTGGAGATCACGGGCGGCGCGTCGGTTCATGTCGACATGCTGCGCCGCCAGATGAACCCGCTGGAAAAACTCGAAGTCCTTGCCGGGCATATGCCGGATACGCTTTTCCAGACGCTCTGCCGCGGCATCAACCTGTTCGGCTACCGTCCCTATCCGGAAAACGTCATCCGCCTCACCGTGGAGACCTTTGCCCGTCGCGTCCACGTCTGGCGGGTGTTCGACTTTTTAAACTACATCCCCAACATGGTCCCCGTTTACGAAGAAGTCCGGAAAGCGGGACGCCTTCTCGAGGCGGCCGTCTGCTTTTCGACGGGGCCGGAGCACACCAACCGGTTTTACATCAGGAAAGTGGGCGAAATTCTGGACGTTACCGGACCGGATATTCTGCTGGCGATCAAGAATCACGGCGGACTGGGGTCGCCCGGACGCATCGGCGAACTGGTTCGCGCCATCCGGGAGAAGTATCCCGATCTGCTGATTCACTACCACGGACACAACACCGACGGCAATGAAATCGGCCGCATCGTGGCCGCCGTGCGGAACGGCGCAAAAATCGTGGACGCCTCCGATCACGCGCTGACCGGCTTCTACGGCCCGCCGCCTCTGTTGACGGTGGTGAACACGCTGGAGGATTACGGCTACAACGCCGTCGGACTGGACAAACAGGCCGTCATCGAAGCCTCCAACAAACTGCGGCACGAACGCCCCTACTACCGGGATTTCGAATCGCAGTTCTTCGGATTTGACCCGACGGTGCAGACCCACAAGCTGCCGGGCGGCGCGACGGGGTCCAGCTTCGAACAGGCGCAAAAAGGCGGTTTTCTGGACCGCATGCCGGAAATCCTGCAAAACGAACTGCCCCGCGTACAGGTAGAACTGGGCAACTTCTGGAGCGTCACCCCCGGTTCGCAGATTTTGTGGACCACGGCCGCCAACAATGTCGTGAAGGGAGCGCGCTACCGGGACGCCAGCGATGATTTGAAAAATCTGATGCTGGAGCGCTACGGCAAGTTTCCGTTTTACAAGCCGGCGCCGGAGATTTATGAGGCGGTTTTCGGAAAGGACTGGAAAAAAATTGTCAGAAGGGAAGCCGGCTACCAGAAAATTGAAGACGTTGATCTGGACGTCGAAAGGCGGATTCTGGAGCACGCGATCGGCCGGAAGGCCACCGACGACGAACTGGTGCTGTATCTGCAGCATCCCAACGACGCGGTGGGCTTCTTCAAGTTTGAGGAAAAATTCGGCAAGACATGGGTGCTGCCGCCCAAAGTGTGGTTCCGGCGCGGCGGATTCGGCATCGGCGACAAATTCGAATTCCCCGACGCCTCCGGAAAACTGCACACCATTGAAATCGGCCCTTCCCGCCGCACCAAGGACGGCTCGTATATGACGCATCTGGGCGTGGATTACCACCCCGAACCCGTCGTCACGCCGGCCGACGACGAGGGAGAAAAGCCCAAGGCCTCCGTGGTCCTTTCCGCCAAGGAAATCGGGGCGCTGGCCAGAATGGGCGATATCCGCGCAACCCTGAAGGGCGTCGTCAACCAGATTCCCGTGGCGGTGGGAGACGAGGTCGCCGTCGGCGACACGCTGGTCGTCCTGGAAGCCATGAAAATGCTCACCAATATCACGGCGGATGTGGACGGCAAGGTTTCGGAAATCTTTGCCTCCCCCGGCGCGTCCGTGGAAATCGGCGATCCGCTGATGATGATGGAACTCTAGTAAACAGGAATGTTTTTCTTAAACATGTCCA
This sequence comes from Smithella sp., assembly GCA_012797505.1. Taxonomy (GTDB): domain Bacteria; phylum Desulfobacterota; class Syntrophia; order Syntrophales; family Smithellaceae; genus UBA8904. Next base: position 8,344 of record JAAZOZ010000166.1, read on the forward strand.
CGATGATGTTTTCCATGGAATACAACCCCGGCGGAGCGTGGATCAGCCATTTGGCGGCAAAAATGGCGCCCTGGCCGAACGCCGCCCGGCTGATGCTCTCATGCACCAGACGGATGGTCTGATTGGGCAGACCGAAAATGATTTCGTGTTTGCCCACAATCCCTCCCACACGAATGGAGTTGACGCGCTTTTCCTTTTCGAGGCCCAGAATCTCCGCGATTTTCAAAGCGGTGCCGGATTCCCCCTTCTTGCCGCGAAAGTGCTCTTCCACAATTTCAATATCCGCGTGCGGAGCGATCCCCTGAAGGATCTGCGACGCCACAAGCAGAAAATTGATGCCCAAAGTGATGTTCGGCGAATACAGCACCGCCGTTTTTTCAGCCATCCGCCTTAAATCCTCCACGTCTTCCGTTCTGTACTTCGAAATGGCGGAAATGATTTTGATGCCAAAGTCAGCGGCGGGAGCGTAATGCCTGTGGGCGGCGGCGCTTGAAAAATCAACGATGATGTCCACCGGGTGCCGGCGGTAAAACTCCGGGGTCACTTCATCCACCGAAAAAACACTTGCATCATCCACTTCATGCCCCAGCAGGCGGGTAGCATATTTGTGGTTTTCCTTGTGGGTTTTCCGGACCACCCACTCCAGATCGAACAGGCCGTCCTGAAAAAACTCTTCCGCCACCAGGCGGCCGGTTTTACCGAAACCGAAAAGACCGATCCTGATCCTTTTCTGTTTCGCGTCTTTTTTGATTTTCATGGACAAAATCCTCCTGTGTGCGCACGGCCGCTGCTCCTTAAGAGTCTTCCCCGCAAGAAAATTTACGTTTCCGGAAAAACTAAAACGGGCAGCATGGCCTGGTCAATGACGTGGACATCCGTGCTGTCAAACATCGATGCATACAGTTTGCCGCGGTGTTTATGTCCGACAACAATCAGGTCGATCTGATTTTCTCCGGCGTATCGGACAATTTCTCCGGCCGTGTCGCCTTTGGAGACGGCGTAAACGACCTTCAGATTTTCCAGCAGGGATTCGGGCGCGGCTTCCTTGACTTTCAGGGCCACGGCATCTTCATGGTCCGCCGGATGGCGATAGCCGGCCTGCGGATCGTTGACATAGAGGATATGAATCCGGCTTTGAAAACGCCGCGCAAATTCCAGCGCGCGCACCAGGGAAGAAAAATGCTCCGCATCCAGATCCATGGCGTATAAAATATTTCGAAAATCGCGCATGCGTACCTCCCGAACGGTTGTGATTATATACAATCAAAAAACGATGTCAACCTTTTGAGGCGATTTTTCGTGTTTCCGGCATGAAAAGCCGGCCGTCATGACGGATACCGTCTCCCAAACGCCGCGGAACGCTTTGGGGTGCTTTCTTCCGGAACCGTCGGTTCATGGGTCCAACTCCCGGCTCAATTCGATCAGCATCAAAGGATTTACCCTGGCCCCGTTGATCTGCACGCCCCAGTGCAGATGCGGACCGGCTGCTCGCCCGGTGGCGCCGACGCTTCCGAGGATCCCTCCCTTTTCGATTTGTTCCCCCTCTTCAACCCGAATCTGATCCAGATGGAAATACATGCTGAAGATGCAGCTTCCGTGGTCCACGTAAACGGACTTGCCCGTGAAAAAGTGATCGGCGGCCAGAACGACGGTGCCGGAATTGGACACCCGGACCGGAGCGCCGGTTTTGCCCCGGATGTCCACGCCCGTGTGCGGGGAGCGCTTCTTTTTATTGATGATGCTTCTCTGTCCGAAGGCGCCGACGATTTCATTGTTCACCGGCATCCAAAAGGAACCTTCCCATTCCGGGGGCCGGCATTCGGCCTTCCACAGGGCGTTGACGGCCAGCGCTTCCGCCTTCACTCTTCGCAGCGACGCTTCATCCGGTTCGACTTTGGCGCGGGGCAACCGGATTTTGCGAACGCCGTAATCCCGGTCGTTGACCCGAAGTTCAAAATATTTTTCAAACCCCGAAGAAGGATCGCGCACAGCCACCGGATACACTCCCGGCTCCCGGTTCAAATCGGCGGCCAGAAATCCATGTCGCAAGGTTCCCTCCCGGTCGCGGACAAGGGGGATTTCCTTTCCCATCCAGACCACCTGAACATCGTCGGATTCGCAGCCCTGAACCCTGAGCAGGATCAGGCCGCCGCGAACCATGGCGTCGGAAGAAAAAGACACGTCCGGACCGGACGACCGGGATTCGAAGGGCATCGCGGCCAGACTCAGCGCCATCAGAAACACGGCGGATACCCGCTTTGTAAAGGACGCCTGCCTTCCCTTTGGGCGCTCCGAGGCCCAACGCGCGGCGGACGGCCGAATCGCCCGCCTTTTCGATGCGGCGGCCCCGTTTGCGGATACCGGCTTCACAAGATTCCCGTCCGCCGACGGCGGGGAAGAGGCGCAAAGAATGCCGGGAAAGGCTGAAACGGCGAAATGCGTGGAGCAACGTGTCGGGCCATGGGAATCTCCTTAAAGCGTTGTCGGGATCAGTTTACGCAAGATTCGATTTATTTCAACCCTGAAATGACTCGTATCGTGAAAAACAGGGAAGCGGATTGACATGCAAGGCTGCATCGTCTATAGTGCTGGAAACGTTTTGAAGGAGTAAAAAAGCTTCAGTGGACATTGCCGCTTTTTATCATTCGGAAATCTTTAAATTTGTCCTGCTGCCTGTCCTGATTTTTCTCGCGCGGATTTGCGACGTCACGCTCGACACGCTGCGCATCATCTATGTCGGTCGGGGAATGAAATTTCTGGCGCCGGTCATCGGCTTCGTGGAAGTGATGATCTGGCTGGTCGCGATCACGCAGATCTTCAAGAACCTGTCCAGTCCGGTCTGCTATGTGGCCTATGCGGGCGGTTTCGCGATGGGCAACCTGATCGGCATCCTCATTGAAGAAAAAATGGCGATCGGCACCGTGGTCATTCGGATTATCACGCAGAAAGACGCGGAAACGCTCATCCGCTGCCTCAAAGAAAACCGCTACGGCGTCACATACGTGGACGCTCAGGGGGCCATGGGACAGGTAAAGATTATTTTTACCATCGTCAAAAGGAAGAACATCGATTCCGTGCTGGGGATCGTCCGCGACTGCAATCCGCTGGCGTTTTACACGATTGAAGATGTTCGTTCCGTCCGCAAGGGGGTCTTTCCCCTCTTCAAGGCCGCCGGCAAGGGAACCGGGCCGGCCGCAGACGGATAGAAGGTTTGTCACACGGCTTCCCCTGCCGTCGAAGGCCCGTTTCTTAACTCCCGCCAACTGCGCAGCGCCAGCACAATCACGCCGATGGAAAGGATCATCAGCGCCACGTCCGTCACGGCCAGCGCATAGTTGCTTTTGGGAAGGTATTTATGAACCAGCAGCGACACCAGCGAGTACAGGGTGGTGATCATCATGAAAATCGCCGGCAGCACGGTGAACCAGGCCGTTTTCTTCCTTTTGGCCAGCCAGGCGGACACGGCAATCAGCGCCAGTGACGCCAGCAACTGATTGGCGGAGCCGAAAATCGGCCAGATCGCCGCAAACGCGTTGGTGTAGGCCAGGATATACATTAAAACCACACAGAGAAAAGCGTTGAAGAAGTAGGATTTCATGATTTTCGGGACATTCTTAAAAAGCACCTGCCAGAGCTCTTCGAGTAAATAACGCTCCAGACGAATGGCCGTGTCCAGTGTCGTAATGATAAAACCTTCGACCATCAGAATCCCGAAAACGGTTCCGTAAACCGGCGGGATGCCGAGGGCTTTATCCAGCAATCCGCCGACGCCGATGGCAAACGCCAGAATCGGGTTGGCCTTTACGCCCGCTGCCGTGGGAAAAGCAATATTCACGTAATCGCTGAACAGGATCCCGCAGCCGACAGCAATCATCACACCGATTGCCAGCAGCCCTTCGAGCAGCATCCCGCCGAAGGCAATCTTTTTCACATGCGATTCTTTGGCAACCTGTTTGCTGGACGTTCCCCCCGCCACCAGGGCATGGAAGCCCGAAATAGCGCCGCAGGCCACCGTGATGAACAGGAAAGGCCAGACGGGGCCCAGCTTGCTTGCCCCTTGAGCCAGATTGAAGGCGGGGGCCGTAAAGGTCACGCCCTGGAAGCCGGCGGCAATGCCGCCCGCAAACAGGGCCGCCACACCCATATAAAGTAGAAACGAATTGGTAAAATCGCGGGGCTGCAAAATGATCCAGACGGGAATCCCGGCGGCAAGCAGTGTGTAGAAGCAGAGAATGATCATCCAGATATCCGGGTCCAGGGAAACAGGATATTTCATGCCCAATAATATGGAGCCGATACAGACCAGAATCGCCAGCGGCACGGCCACATTGACACTGACGCCTCGTTTATAGACCAGCCAGCCGATGACCGGCGCAAAGGCGGTAATAATGATAAGCGATGTCGAGGAGATGCCGCCGATTTGCGCGTTTGGCACGCCGCCGACCAGGACGGTTTTCACAATCGTCTGGTCGGGCGCGAGCCTCATCATCTCCAGCGGCACCAGCGACGTCAGGGAAACGGCCGTCAGTCCCAGAAA
>JAAZOZ010000167.1 GCA_012797505.1 Smithella sp.
CGATGCCCTGGTCCTTGATCGCATTCAGACCAGCCTGACCCGGCTGAGGCTTCCGCGGATGGGAGAGATTCTGGAAAAAATGGTTCAGGCGGCGGAGCAAGGGAGCAAGAGCTATCTTTCCTTTCTCGACGATCTTCTGGAGGAAGAGGTTGGCTGCCGGGAACAGCGCCGGGTGGAAACCTCCCTGAAGATATCGGGACTTCCGTTTATCAAGAGCATCGACGAGTTCGATTTTACCTTTCAGCCGAAACTGGACCGGCAGAAGGTGATGTCCCTCTTCGATCTGACCTTTATCCGGCAGAAGGGCAATGTGATCTTCCTGGGGCCTCCCGGTGTGGGGAAAACCCATCTGGCCGTAGCGCTTGCCCTGAAGGCCTGCCAGGCCGGCCTGAGCATCTATTTTACCACCATGGAGGACCTGATCGGAAAGCTGAAGAAAGATCATCATGCCGAGCGGAAAGGGAGAGGCAGAGGCTACAACAAATCGGCGCTGGTGATCGTGGATGAGGTTGGTTATACGCCGATCGACAGAGAGGAATGCAATCTCTTTTTCCGGTTCATTGCCAATCGCTACGAGAAGGCCAGCACGATTATCACCTCCAACAAGGCCTTCTCGGACTGGACCGAACTGTTTCAGGATCCGGTCATTGTTACGGCATTCCTGGACCGCCTGCTTCATCACAGCGTGGTGATCAACATGCGGGGCAACAGTTACAGGCTTCGTGGAAAAGCCGGAAAGGAGGGGGTGGAAATGGGCCAGTCATGAGGACAGGGTGGCTCAATTTTCACGACCGAAAATGGCTCAATTTGAAAAGACCGTTGACATTGCCCGCGTCCCTTGATTTCGACTGCGCCCTTATCTGAAGCTCATCATCTTCTTCTTTCAAGCATATTTCAACATCGTCTTTGGGATAAATGCCGTTCTTGCCGGAAATCGCCGATGCGGCGGCAAGAGAAACGGTTTTGCCGACCTTCCAACCCATGTCCATCGCTTTTAATCGGATGATCTGGGCGTCGTTGTTCAGTTTTTTGGAGGATTTGAAACATTCGTCGGCGAAGGCCGCCGTTGAGAAAAAAAGCAAAGCTGCCGCGCAACTCAGGAGAGAAATAACAACACGTCTCATGTCCGGTCTGTTTCCCGCGCCTGCAATCTGAGCGTCCTGTAATTGGATCCGACAATGACGGCGTAAATACAGCAGCAGAAAATTCCCAGCGTGATGCCCGTCCCTTCATCCGCGTAAAACATGGTAAAAACTACCAGGCAAGTAATGAGGACCTTTGCCGGTATGAACAAATGAAGTTTCATCAGCAGGCGCGCCAGGGGATTGACCTCGCGGCCGCCCTGCTTCAATGCCTTGTTTGTCGTTGATACATCTAAAATGTTTAGAATGATGAAGAACACCGCCAACAAAAAAATAATCATTGATAGTGCCCTTTAAACAGCAGATCCGTGTTGCGGATATCTAATACCACAAACAAATCAAACTCTGCAACCTCAAAATAGTCCGCAAGACACTCTTTCCAGGAAGCGATCAAATCTTTCTATTTTGGAAATGGCATCCAAAAACCATTTTTCAATCCATTCGTGAAAATCATCCGCGTCTTTTTTGCGCCGTGAGAAGAAACGAAAGATGATTTCCTCTCGATCTCCGACATCTTCGTCATCATACCTGACAATTTGCTGCTGCATTTCGATTTCCACGGTTGTATCTTCAGATTTCCAGATACTTTCGATTTCAGCGGCAAGAGCTCCTTTCAGATCATACCATCGGATGGTAAAAGGTTTTACATATTCCTTTTTCAGGCTGAAGATGGCGGAGGGTCTTCGCCTGACCGATGTGGATTTTACGTCAAGATGTCCCTCGCAGATGCTGACAAGACCGAGTGTTTTCAGATTGTTCAGGTGTTCCAGCCAGCGGTCGTCAAGATTCTTGTCAACGGCCAAGTTCCGCCAGGGTCGTTCGTGCGGTTTGCATTTCACGGCACTCGTGCTGACTTTCAATTGATGATTGTCACTTGCCATCTTAAAAGCATCCACCCGGCAACATGCTGTCCGGGTTCGTTTCTTACCGGCTCGTCAACACGGGCAGCGTTTTAAAATAGCCTTGGTTTTTCATGGATTCATTCAGCTTGTCTTCCGGGAAAATGCGGGCCCATGTTATTCCCCCATCGCGGCCAAGACAAAGCCTGGCGTTTCTTGTGAAGCTTTTTCGTGTCCAGGTCGCAAGCGGCGCAAAAGAATGCTCAATCCATAATTCATGGCGATTTTTGTATTCGATAAGAGGTTCGGTCTTGTCAGGATGAGGATGGTCGCGGCACAACGTGCACACCCAGCACCCTGCCGGTGTTTTATCTTCAAAAAGGTCAAATTCCTCGATAATGTCAAAGAAGATTTTGCGATAGTGTACCGCAACTTCGATCTGGCCGACGCTGGAAAAGTGACAGGTGATATGTCTGCTGACGCCCCGGAAGCCGATGACAAAGCAGCCGTCGCCCTGCCGCAGCAGGTAGGGCTGATGGGAAAACAAACGCTCATTGCGGACTGCCCAGCTCCAAAATAGTTCCTTCTGATAGAATTCCTTGTTGATGGGTTCGCTGCTCATTGCTTTGTTTTGGCTTTGATCTTTTCGCGGCTTACGATGAAGGAATAGTTAATCTCGTCATTCTTCTTGAATTTTGCTCCTATATCAATTCGTGAAGAACAATTACATCTATGTGCTTTA
>JAAZOZ010000168.1 GCA_012797505.1 Smithella sp.
GAGGAGCGCGAGCGACGAGAAATCTTAAGGATGGCCGTTTGTTCAAGATTTCTCCCTTCGGTCGAAATGACAAAAATGCAGTTATTCAAAGCTCTCGGTTGATGAGTTCGTAAAAAACGGTCAGGCCCGGTGCGCCTTCAAAATCACGAGGGCATCGACGGCAATCGGCTTGCCGTCGCGGATGATCAGGGGATTGATGTCGATTTCAGCGATCTCCTCGTGCTTCATTCCCAGATGGCCTATACCCACCAAAGCGCGAACCAGTATTTCGCGGTCAACGGCTTTTTCGCCCCGGAAGGCGTCCAGAAGCTTTGCCGCGCGGATTTCACCGATCATCTCGCGGGCGTCGTCCTCCGAAAGAGGCGCGACGCGGAAGCTGACGTCTTTCATGGCTTCCGTGAAAATGCCGCCCAGCCCGAACATGACCGAGGGGCCGAACTGCGGGTCGCGGGTCAGGCCGATGACGAATTCCCGGCGGCCCTCGACCATTTCCTGAACCAGAAAGCCTTCCAGCCTGATTCCCTTCCCTGAAAGTTCGTCAAAAGCGCCGCCCACATCGTCTCGGTTTTTCAAATTGACGCGCACCATTCCCATCTCCGTCTTGTGCGTCAGCTCCGGTGACGATCCCTTGAGGACGACGGGGAAGCCGATTTTTTCCGCCTGATCCATGGCTTCATCGCGGGATTGAACCAGCGCCTCTCGGGGGATGGGAACGCCCGCCGAGGCGATCACTTTCCTGGATTCATATTCCGAAAGGGCGAGTTGTCCCTTTTGAAGGGCTTTGACGAGCAGATCCCTGATTTCTTTTTCCTTTTTGCCGGTCATTGCATGGCCTCCCCTGTTGATCGATGGTTCGCTTTCATGCCCGCGCTGCAGGACGTCTTTTCGCCGGTAAAATTCTTTTTCAAAAGAGAGGCCCAATACATTTGGGAGACGGCAAGAGCCCGCACGGCCTGTTCCGTTGTCTCGAAGATGGGAATGCGGCTCTTCTTGCGAATGGCGATGGATTTGGAGGCGGCATTCGGCGTGTATATGGCGGCGGGCTTTTCATATTGCTTGCACATTTTCATCAGCTCCAGCAGGCAGTCGATTACAAAAGGCTGCCAGACGCTCAGCAGCGGCAGAAGGCCGTCCACTTCGTCCGCGGAAAGAAGAATTTCGAAAATGTCGAGGTACGTCTGCGGAAGCGCGGGGCCGATGTCCACGGGGTTCTTGACATTGAAAACCTGTCCGACTTTCTTCAGCTTCTCCTGCGTTTGCGGGGCCAGACGCACCATTTGCAGACCCGCCTGCACCAGCAGGTCCGCGGAAATCCCGCCGAAAGCGCCGGAGTTGGTGAACGCCGCAATCCGCTTTCCTTTCAGCAAAGGCATTTCGGTGAACATCTTGGGGAGCGAATGGAGTTCGTCAATGGACTGCAGACGGATGATCCCCGTCTGTCGGCAGGCGGCATCGAAGACCCGGTCGTTATTGGCCATTCCCGCCGTGTGCGACATGGCGGCCATGGCGCCTTCCTTGGTTTTGCCCACCTTGTAAAGCAGGACGGGCTTGTGGGATTTCCGGGCCGCCTCCATGAGCCTGCGGCCGTTGGAGATGTTTTCCAGATACAGGCCGATGACTTCGGTTTCGTCTTTTTGAAAATATTCGATCAGATCCGCTTCATCCACATCACACTTGTTGCCGATGCTGACCACTTTGTTCACGCCGACGATGTCGTAATAAAGCGATTCCATGACCAGGACGGCTACGCCGCCGCTCTGGATGATGTAAGAGATGTTGCCGGGCGACTCAAAAATCTGATTCATTTCGACCAAACTCGGGTTGACGCCGTAAAAACAGCAGAATTTATCGCGGGTGCTCAGGGCGCCGAGGCAGTTGGGCCCCAGGATACGGATGCCGTTTTGTCTTGCAATCGTGTCGATTTCACGCTGCATGGCTTCGCCGATTTCACCGCCTTCGGAAAAACCGGCGCTTTCAATCACTACGCGCCTGATGCCTTTGCGGGCGATGTCCTCGATAAGGCCGGGAACATGGCGCGCCGCCACGATGATGATCGCCAGATCGGGGGCCTCCGGCAAGTCCAGCACCGACGAATAACCCGGACAGCCGTTCACCGCCTCGCCTTTGGAATTTACGGCATAGACGGCTCCTTGATAATGGAGATAATCCTTCAGCATGTTGCAGATGGTGTGGCCCAGGTTGAAGGGGGTATTGGACGCACCGATAACGACGACGGACCGAGGATCGAAGAAGAGTTCCATAAGCGCCTGCCTGAGATCGAATTTTCGCGCCGGTATAAAACGCAAAACTTAGGCCTTTTGTCAAGCAGGAAAAAAGCCGCTCGATTTTTCTGAACATCGGATCAGATCAGAAGGGCGTTACAGGGTTCCGTCCAGCGCGTCGGCCACTTCGGCCTTGCAGGCCCGGCAGCGCTTGGCCCCCCGGAA
>JAAZOZ010000169.1 GCA_012797505.1 Smithella sp.
CTGATGACAAAAAATATTTTTTTCATCAAAGCCCTCCGCGAAAATGAATTTAGAAGCTATGGCCACGTCGTTTTTACGGCTGAATTTTAAACCAGGAGCCTATGCAAACGCAAGAAATATTTTAAAAAAGGGGACTAAAAAAGGGGACGGTTCTATTTAATTTGTTTGTCGCCTGATTCTTGCTTCGGCCGTCTTCAGTTTTTTGATCACGGAAATTCCAATCAGCCGTAGATAACCGATTTTGTGATTGCAATGAAGGCAGGGTTACACTATAAAAACACCGGTCATCCTGGTTTTTGATCCATCAATACAGGGCAAAAAGGAGAACTTATGAAAGCAACGGCAAAGATTATCATGGCGGTGGCGGCCGGTCTTTTGTTTACAGCATATGCGCAAGCCGCGCAGGATATTCCGTTTTCGGGGTTCCTGGGTAATCCGGCTGTTTATGAGCAGTTGCAGCCCGGCCCCAAAGGCGGGGCGAAACTGCGCTGGGTCAAGCAGGGGGTCGATGCCGGCAAATACAAACGCTTCATGGTGGACAGCGCCGTTTTTTTTCTGGCTGAAAACGCCGATTACAAGGGCATTGATCCCCAGGACATGAAAGAGTTGTGCGATCTGTTCAACAAGGAAATCGCCGCCGCCTTTCAGGGCAAACACGAGATTGTGTCCCAGCCCGGCCCGGACGTGGCGAGGTTGTGCATTGCTGTAACGAACATCCGTCCGAGCAGGCCGGGGCTGAGCGCCGTGACGACCATCGTGCCGGTTGGATTGGGTGTCAGCCTCCTCAAAAAAGGGGCCACGGGGGGCTGGTCCGGAAGCGGCGAGACCTGCGTGGAAGTCATGGTCCTCGACAGCGCGACGAATGAAATTCTCATTCTGGCGGTGGATCAGCGAAGGGCGGAATTCGAAGACCGGTTCACCAGGTGGGGTTCGGCGGGTGACGCCTTCAAGTTCTGGTCGGCCCGGATGGCGGAGTTCATCGATAACATGAAGAAGAAAGATAAATAATTCCGGGAAAATGAATAATATCTACGAAAGACTGCGCGACCGGCTCGAAACGATGGCGAGCGGCTACCCCGCGACACCAAACGGCGTCGAACTGAAAATTCTGCAAAAGCTTTTTTCCGAAGAGGATGCGGCGCTTTTTCTGAAAATGGCGCCCGAACCGGATACGGCGCAGGAGCTGGCCCTGCGCCTGGAGGCCGGAGTCGCGGACACTGCGGCAAGGCTTGAAGACATGGCCCGCCGGGGCCTGATTTTCCGGATCAAATCCGGCGGGGTGATCCGCTATCGTCCGGTGCCGTTCATCGTCGGCATTTACGAATACCAACTGAATGCTTTGAATCTGCCGCTGCTCAAAGATATTTCGAAGTATTACCTGACCGGACTGGGGGCCACGTTTCACGGTCTGGAAACGCCCCATTTGCGTTCCATTCCGATCAACACCGAAATCGTCGCCGACCGGCCGGTTTTTCCATACGACGACGCGGCGTCCATTATCAGGGGCAAATCGCGGATTGCCGTGGCCGAATGCTTCTGCCGGAAGGCGGTCCGCATGTACGGGAAGGCCTGCGTTCATCCGGCGGAAACCTGCATTCAGTTTGACGCCTTTGCCGACTACTACGTGGAAAACGGCATGGCGCGCTATATCGACACCGACGAGGCCCTGGCGATTCTGAAGCAGAGCGAGGCGGAAGGGTTGGTGGTCCACGTTCTGAATTCCCGGCAGGTGGAAGC
>JAAZOZ010000170.1 GCA_012797505.1 Smithella sp.
CTTCGGGATGATCGGAATGCGCGAGCGGGCGCATCTCTGGTGCGGCACCGTCCAGATCCAAAACGTCAAGCCGTCCGGAACCGCCGTGCGGGTGCTGATTCCGCTTCAGTAAAGGAGAGCTGCAAACATGATACGCATACTGGTCGCCGATGATCACGCCGTAGTGCGGCAGGGCGTGGTCCAGATTCTCGCGGAAGTGAAGGATATGCTGGTCAAGGACGAAGCCCAGAACGGCTCGGAAACGCTGGACAAGGTCCTGAAGTATGAATATGACGTGGTCCTGCTTGACATCTCCATGCCGGGGCGAAGCGGCCTGGAGGTCCTGGAGGACATCAAGGCCCAGCGGCCCAAACTGGCCGTACTGATTCTGAGCATGCACCCCGAGGAGCAGTACGCGGTGCGCGCGCTCAGGGCGGGCGCGTCCGGATATCTCACCAAGGCCAGCGCGCCGCAGGAGCTGATCGGCGCCATCCGCAAGGTGGCCGGGGGCGGGAAGTACGTCACGGCGTCGCTGGCGGAAAAGCTGGCCGAAGAGCTGGACATCGACACCCGCAAACTTCCCCACGAGAGGCTCTCCAACCGCGAGCACCAGGTCATGATGATGCTGGCTTCCGGCAAAACCGTTTCCGACATCGCCGACGAACTGTGTCTGAGCGTGAAAACCATCAGCACCTACCGCACCCGCGTTCTGGCCAAAATGGGCATGAAAAAAAACGCGGAGCTGACCCTTTACGCCGTCCACAACAAGCTGATCAACTAGAATCCCACGGCGCCGGTTCTCCTCTTTTCTGAATCATTTCAGGGACCTTCAACACACTCCGGCCTTCCTCTCGTCCGACAGGCCGTCGGACAAAATCCGTCAATCTTTCCTGTTTCGTTCCGACAAAACATTCAGCGCCGGGCCGATAGGATCCTTTTTTTTCCTGTGCTACATCCCCCTCACAGAAAACGGCAAAAATCGCGGCCGGAAACCATCACGGCTCAAGGAGGGCGTATGATAAAGGGATCTTCGACATCACAGAGGCAAAAGGCGGCGGCCAGCCCCGACGGCAAACTGCTCAGCGATGAACGGTCGGAAATCATCCATCAGGCGGTGCGGGACAACCGCAGTTATCTCATGGAGCACGAGAGCAAGGAAATTCTCGAAGGCGCGGGCATTGCGACCACGGGATACCTGGTGGCTCGCTCCGAAGACGAAGCGCTGGCCCTTTGCGAAAAAATCGGCTTCCCCGTTGTCATGAAAATCGTTTCGCCGGACGTCGTGCACAAATCCGACGCGGGCGGGGTCCGCCTGAATCTCCAATCCGCCGATGACGTGCGCAAGGCCTACCGCGGCATGATGGACACCTTCAAATATCAGCATATCGAGGGCATCACGATCCAGCGCATGGCCGCCCCCGGCATCGAAGCCATCATCGGTGTGACGCGCGACCCCAGCTTTGGCCCGCTCATCATGTTCGGCCTGGGCGGCGTGTTCGTCGAAGTGCTGCGCGACGTGTCGTTCCGGATTCTGCCGATCACCGAAAAGGACGCGGCGGAAATGATCGAAGAAATCCGCGGCTCGGACATCCTCAAAGGATACCGCGGGCGGCCGGTCGATCTGCAATCGCTTCAGCAGCTCCTCTTGAAGATCTCCCGGCTGATCGAGGAAAACCCGGAAATTCACGAACTGGATCTGAATCCGCTGTTTCTCTATTCCGAAGGCTACATCGCCGTGGACGCCCGGATGTTCGTCCGCGAACCGGCGCAGACGGAGACCACCGCCACGGGCGCGAAGAACCTGCACGATTTCTTCTATCCCAAAAGCATCGCCGTAATCGGCGCTTCGGATGTCAAGGGAAAACTGGGCTACAATGTGTTTTGCAATCTGGTCAGCCACGGCTATCCGGGAAAGCTCTACCCGATCAACCCCGGCAAGGAAACCGTGATGGGCGTTCGCGCCTACAAGTCGATCCGGGACGTGCCGGATCCGGTGGACCTGGCCATCGTAATCGTTCCCGCGAAAGCGGCCGAGGCGGCCATCGAGGACTGCTGCACAAAGGGCGTCCGGTTTGTCGTTGTGGAAGCGGCGGGATTCGCGGAAAGCGGAAAAGAAGGAAAGGAAGCCCAGGCGCGCATCGAAGCCGTCATCCGAAAGCACGGCTGCCGCGTGCTGGGACCCAACTGCTCCGGCGTAATCAACACCCACCACAATATGGTGCAGTCCATCGGACTCCTCGGGGATTTGAAGAAGGGCAACGTCGGCATGGTCGCCCAGGCCGGCGTTTACGCCGCCGGCATCCTCACGGGCTTAAGCAATGTGCTGGACTTCGGAATCGTGGCGACCATCGGCAACAAGATGGACATCAATGAAACGGACATCCTGGAGTACTTGAGCGACGACGATCACATTTCCGCCATCGTCATGTACATGGAAGACATCCGCAGCGGGAAGCGATTTGTCGATGTCGCCTCCCGGGCGGCGCTCCGCAAGCCCGTCATCGTGCTGAAATCGGGACGGACGGAAGCCGGCAAAAAGGCCGTGTCGTCGCACACCGCGTCGCTGGCGGGCGACGACGAAGTCAACAACGCCGCGTTCAGGCAAAGCGGCGTGATCCGGGCGCGGGACAACGAACATCTCTTCGCGCTGACGCGCGCCTTTTCCAAACAGCCCATCCCGAAAGGCAACGGTGTGATGGTCATCACCTATACCGGCTCGCTGGGCGTCGCGGCCACCGACATGCTGTATCTGTCCGGCATGCGCCTGGCCGAACTGGAGCCGTATTTTCAGCAGCGGCTGAAAAACGCTCTGCCGGAATTCGCCAATATCGGCAATCCCATTGACTGTTCTTTCTCCATGACGCCCGAACAGGTGAAAAATCTGATCGAAATCGGCGTGGAGTCGGGCGACGTGCAAAGCTTTATCGTCGTCATTCAGGGCGAAATTCTGGGGTCGTTTGTGGACGTCATGAAGTCCATCGACTACAAGGAAAAACCGGCGGCCTGCGTGGTGGCCTGCAAGGAGTTTATGATCCATGACGTGGTCAAGATGGAGCAGGCCGGCTTTCCCGTATATTCCACCGCGGAGATGGCGGCGGAAGTGCTGGGGCAGATGTACGCCTACGGCGTGCGGCGCCGGAGCGCCATGACGGATTCCATCGCCCGCCACCTGACGAAAGACACGCTGTCCGTGGACAATATGCCCGTTCGGCTGCGGCTGATCAATCCCAAAGATATCGCCCTGTGGACGGATTTTGTCAACAGTTGCTCCCCGAAGTCCCTCTGGCTTCGCTTCCTGTCGCCTTTTTCCGCCACCCCGGAACGGGCGCAGCGTTTCTGCAACGTCAACCCGGAGGAAGAAGTCGCCCTCGTCGCAGAGGCCAGGATGGGGGACCAGCACAAGTTCCTCGGGATTGCGCGCCTGATCAAAAACAAGCGCCGCGAGGGAGAAGCGGAATACGCCATCATCATTTCCGATCCCTGGCAGAACAAATCCCTGGGGATTACTCTTTCGGAGCAGTGCATTGAACTGGCCAAAAAGGAAGGATACAAAACCATCCGTGCGGAAACGCTGCAGGAAAATTACGCCATGATCCGCATCTTCCGCCGCTGCGCCTTCAACTTCGACGGCAAGGACGAAAACATGGTGTCGATGACGCTGAATCTGTCGTGAGAAAGGCGGCGGCCTTCGGAGCCGTCGCCGGCCGGGTAATGAAAATGTCATCAACCAGGAACCAGGAAGATCTTGCGCAATACGAAACCCGGTTGGCGCTGAAGAACGGGAAAACGGTTCTGGTCCGGCCTGTTCTGCAGACGGATGAACCTCTGATCGTGGATTTGCTGAACAGGCTTTCGTCCGATTCGATCTATCTGCGTTTTTTGAGACCCGTCAGGACACTCCCGAAGGAGTTGCTGTTTCACCTCACACATCTCGATTATCAAAGCAACTTCGCGCTGGCCGCCGTGATCCGGGAAGATGAAAAAGACGCCGTCATCGCCGTGGCGCGGTATGGCTTTGATCCCCGGGAGCATCTCACGGACTTTGCGATTGTGGTGCGCGACGACTGGCAGCATTTCGGCCTC
>JAAZOZ010000171.1 GCA_012797505.1 Smithella sp.
AAGTTTGCCGTTGTTAAAATAATGATAGGTATAGATGAAGGTCACCCGGTGAGACGCATTGATG
The DNA here is from genome assembly GCA_012797505.1 of Smithella sp. GTDB lineage: Bacteria > Desulfobacterota > Syntrophia > Syntrophales > Smithellaceae > UBA8904. The sequence goes on from JAAZOZ010000171.1 coordinate 65, forward strand.
GTAAAGGTCGTCTCCCGCGTCGGACCGTTCTGAACTCCGGCAATATTCCCGTTGAAATATATCACCGGATCCGTCACCGACGGCAATGACTGCTGGATGGCAGGAGGGACAACCGGCGGGGTCACAGGTGGAGTGACCGGAGGTGTCACGGGCGGTGTCACCGGAGGAACAACCGGTGGCGTCACAGGCGGTACAACCGGGGGAACAACCGGTGGTACTACAGGTGGCGTAACCGGGGGGGTCACGGGCGGTGTCACAGGTGGAGTGACAGGTGGAGTGACAGGTGGAGTGACTGGCGGTGTCACAGGAGGCACAACCGGGGGAGTGACAGGGGGTTCAACCGGTGGCATTACCGGGGGGATAACCGGTGGCGTAACCGGCGGTTCAACCGGAGGAGTAACAGGGGGGGTAACCGGCGGCGTTGCGGGCTGCTGCGTCGGCAAGCCGGCCCCGCGGATGGCAAAGGATGCCCTGCTCTCCCGCGAAGTTCCGCCGCTCGCATCCACGGCCTGGGCAATCACGGAATAGCTCCCGGGCGGCAGGCTGAAGTCTTTTGACGTCCCTTCCCAGAGCTTTCCGGTGGCGGAAATCTGCTGGGCGTCCACCTGTTTTCCGGATGCGTCAAAAACCCGGAAAGTGATCTCCCGCATGCCGACGGTGTGCGTCGCCTTGGTTTTGAAGGTAACATTGCCGGTGCCCGGATTATTGACGGTCACATCAAGAATGACCGGCGGCGCGGCCAGAACCGTCGCGACCTCCCGCAACTGATCGATCATATCCTTTTTGCCGCTTTTCTCCGTTCCGGCCAGGTGCTCCTTGCCCCACGAATCACGGTGCTCTCTGGGTGGCTGGGAATAGGCAGTCGCCGGAATGGCGACCTTTCCTGTCACGAGATTGCTTTTTTGCCCGTCTTCATCCTGAATCTGGATAGTGTAACCGATCGACTCCTGAGAAACCATGGGGTCGGTTTCAAGAACGACGTTGACTTCGCCAAGATAGCCTAAACGCGTTTTTTTATTATCGTAAGGATCTACTTTGATTTCCTTGACTTCTTTGCCGGCGGCCACCCGGACAGAGACAATTTCCACCGAAGACTTCCACTGCAGATTGATGGAAATCTGCCGGTCCAGGTACTGCGCGTCGTGCCGTGTAATTTCCGGTTTCCTGGCCTCGGCATTCAGGCTGAACACCGCCAGACAGACAAGGATCGCCAACAGGCATGAGGGTATGCTCTTTTTCATAACGTGAACCTTTCTTCATCTCTTCATCGTGAAGACAGCGGGTTAATGACCGTTTGCCTTATTCCAGGTCTTTGGGCGAAACGAGTTTGATGTTGAAGGACTCGTCAACAAGCGCAATCCGGGTGTTCCATGCTTTGGGCTTCATGGCGTCCGACACTTCCGCGTCGATTAAAGTGATGCTGATTTTCTGGCGGATGATTTTGTCCGTCCGGGGATCGATGCGCGAAAAGATGACGCCGGAATAGTTCTGGCAGTCTTCGATGGCGGGCCAGGCCGGAAAGGCGATGGTGGTTTTCTTGCGCCTCGGATCGGTTGACTTTAATTCCACAACCCAGGCGGCAACGGTGTCCCGGCTTTTTGCATGGGCTCTGGGGCAGGACCAGATGACATTGCGGGGAAGCGATTTTCCCGATCCCGGTTCGATCAGCTGCAGAGAGGCTTTCGCAAAAAGCCCCTCTTTGGAAAACTCAACGGTTTTGTCGAGTTCCAGCGTTCTGTTTCCGGATTCACTTTTTGCGTAGGTCTCGGAGTCGATCATGTGAAGTTTGTAGGCCACGACAAGCCCTTCTCCTTCGGTGCCCCGCCGTGCCTGCGTGCCCGCTCCGGCTGTAGCTGTCACGCTGCCGATGGCCGTGCCCGCGCCGACATTGAGTCCGGCTTTATTGGATTTTTCGTCGGCAATGCGGAAATTGGCCAGCCGCAGGGCTTCCGTGATGTAGGGAAGCCCCGGCTCAAAGGCGATGTCGGCTATGGAGACGGGGGTGATGATTTCCAGGCCGGAGAGCTTTGCTTTCTCGACGCTGCCGCCGGAGGCGCCGATCTCTGCCGCCGGACCCGCAATGGTCTGTCCGCCGAGACCGACCCCCAGATTGTAGGCAAAATCCTGCTGAATCCCGCTTAACGATTTTTCTTTTTTCACCTCGATCTCTTCCGCGACAGGGTCTTCAAGCGGCCCGAACTGCTTCGACCAGGTGCAACCGATGTAGGCGCGGTCCACCGGTTTCTTGGTGGTGAAATATTCTTCCTCCGTAATGGATGACATGCCCTTTTGATGGGTCTTCATCGCTGTGCCGCTGGTCGAAACGCAGGAGGTTAAAAAAAACAGGACCAGCAACGATCCGACAACCCCAGCGACAACCATACTCTTTTTATTTTTTCCCATGGCGATTTCCTCCGTCCTCTCCCGCTGAATTTTCGTCAAACCTATTAACTGGTTTTACTATAAAAAAAAGGGGCTTCCGTGTCAATCAAATAGTCTGTATGTTTGGAGCGGGAATGCGTCAGGAAGGAATGGAGAAAATGGAGCGGGCGACCGGGCTCGAACCGGCGACGTCCAGCTTGGGAAGCTGACATTCTACCGCTGAATTACGCCCGCTCACGGCAAAAGTCTTTGATGCAACACGCTCTTTTTGTCAAGGAGTTTTTGCG
>JAAZOZ010000172.1 GCA_012797505.1 Smithella sp.
TCGGCATACGCCGCCGAAGGCATCTTCAGCTCTTCCGCCAGTTGCGGGCCCACCTGCGCCGTTTCGCTGTCGGACGTGTAGGCGCCGCACAGGACCAGGTCGCAGCCGGGAACTTCCTTCCGGATGGCCCGGGCCAGCACATACGAAGTGGCATACGTGTCGGAGCCGGCCAGCGCGGCGTCACAGATCAAAACGGCGCGGTCGGCGCCCATGGCCAGCGCTTCGCGCAGCACCTCTTCGGCCGCCGGGGGCCCCATCGTGATCGCCGTGATGAACGCGCCGTACCTTTCCCGAAGCTGGAGCGCCGCTTCCACCGCGTGTTTGCAGGCGGGATTCATCATGCCCGCCGCCAGATCGCGCCTCAGCGTGCCGGTTTCTTCATCCCAGGGCAGTTCGGTGACCATCGGCACCTGTTTCATGCAAACAACAATCTTCAGCATCGTTTCTCACAAAATGGACCGGGACAGGATGGCGCGGGCGATGACCATCCGCTGGATCTCGCTGGTGCCCTCGTAAATCTCCGTCACCCTCGCGTCCCGAAAATACCGCTCCACATCATATTCCTTGCTGTAACCGTAGCCGCCGTGAATCTGAACGGCCAGCGACGAAACCCGGGAAGCGACGCTGCTGCAGTACAGCTTCGCCATGGACGCTTCGCAGCCGAAAGGCATTCCCGCGTCCTTGAGATCGCAGGCGCGGTAAAGCAGAAGACGCGCGGCCATAATCTCCGTGGCCATATCGGCAATATAATTTTGAATGGTCTGCAAAGAAGCGAGCGGCTTTTTGAACTGCTGCCGCTCCCGGGCGTATTTCACCGCCGTTTCCATGGCGCCCTGCGCAATCCCCAACGCCTGGGCGGCCACGCCGAGCCGGCCGTTGTCCAGCGTGGCCAGGCCGATCTTCATGCCGTCCCCGAGTTTCCCCAGCAGGTTTTCTTCCGGCACGGGACAGTCTTCAAAAAACAGAGAGGAAACCGGATTGGCGCGCATGCCGCAGAGATCTTCGCGCTCCCCCCTCAGAAATCCGGGGAATTTGCTTTCGACAATAAATACACTGCTTTGCAGTTTGTGCTCCGGCGATGAGGTGAGCGCAAAAATCAGCGCCACGTCGCAGACGCCGCCGTTGGTCACAAAAATTTTTGTGCCGTTCAAAATGTAGTTCGATCCCTGTTTGACGGCGGTGGTCTCGACGCTCCCCGCATCGGAACCCGCATTGGCCTCCGTCAGACTGAACGCGCCGATCGCGTTTCCCGAGGCGAGCGCGGGCAGATAGCTTTCCTTCTGGCGGGCAGTGGCAAAACGCAGGAGTGGATACACCGCCACGCCGTTGTGGACGGTTACGCACAGCCCCACCGCCGCGCAGACGCGGGAGAGTTCTTCCACCACAATGGCGGCGCTGACCGAATCCAGCTCCGCGCCGCCGTATGCTTTCGGCGTCTGAAGACCGAAGTAATGGAGTCCGCTCATCTTCGCAATGACGTCGCGGGGAAAGATCCTCTGCTGATCAATTTCGGCAGCAATCGGCGCCAGCTCCGCTTCTGCGAAACTGCGCGTGGAGGCGCGGATCAGCTTATGCTTCATGCACGGATTATACTGCAATATTCCTCTCCCGGAAAAAACTCCAGAATGTTTGAAGTCTCTCTTATAAATTAATACCTTAACTGTCAAGATGAATACTGCCCGCCGACGGGTTCAGGTCCATGAAAAAATTTGATTTTGATGAAAGATCGAGCCCCAAAAATAATGATTGACATCCGGAGTCACTTTGCATATGTTTCGCCCAACTCAAATCTTGTTCTTATCTTCAGTCTGTTATTTCTCGCTATTTATCGGGACTCGCCAAAATCAGGCAATAAGGACACATCGACATATCCCACTCTCGTCAAGGAGAGTGTTTACATAGAGGAGCTACGGGTAGGCAAAGGTAGCCATAACCCAATCTGTGCAAAAGAGCGATTCGGCTCTTTTCAACACAAGGAGGTCATTATGACAAGAATAAACCTATTAGTAGCAAAAGTGGTGCTTTTAGGAATCTGCATCTGGTGTGTTTCTTCCGGCAGTGTATGGGCGGAAGAAATCAAAATATCGGTAACCGCGTACACGTTGAAGGAGTGTTTCCACAACAAAGGCGTAACCGCTTCCGGAGAACCCGTCAGAAAAGGCATCGTGGCCGTCTCCCGGGATCTGGAACGAAAAGGATTGACATTAGGAACCAAAATTCAAATCGGCAATATGGGGACTTTCGTCATCAAGGACCGGATGAATCGCAGGAAAAAGGGAAACATCGACATTTACATGACATCATACACAGACGCACTAAAATTTGGAAAACAGAAATACACGTTGGTTCGAAAGCAGAGAGCGTCCGCTCTCCCGGAGAATCAAAAGCAGTATGTCTGGGCTCTGAATTAACGGCGGGTCAACCGCAGCACAAGGCCATCCGGGGGTATGAGCTCCTCACCCCCGGATGGCAAAAACCCTGAATCACTCGCATCTTCAACACGCTCCCCTGAAAGACCAAATTAAGGGCGGTTCTGTTTTTCATAGACTGGCCCATTGGAAACTCATAGAATGCCCCGCCATCACTGTTTTCGGGGGGTCATCCATATGCGTAAAATCTTTGTGTTTGCCTTCATTGCCGCAAGTCTTGTGTTCGCCACATCCCAAATCGCAGGCGCCGCCGACACTCAGTTCATTCTCATTCCGCCGCAGACGTTGATCGCCTGGCAGGTGATGTTTTTCGCCAGATCGGAGCAAAGAAACAGCGCCATGTAGCCGATATCCTCGCCGGACTGAAATCGCCGCAACGGGATGGATTTCCGCAGATTCTCTCTTAACACATCCTGCGATTTTCCGGAGTACCGGGACATCTGCTGAATCAGGCCACCGCCCTGTTTTTCCCCCAGCCCCGTCTCAATGAGGCCGGGGCAGATCCCGTTGACATTGATGTTGTGCCGCGCGGCCGCCAGGCCGATGCTCTGGGTCAGGCCGAGCAGTCCGAATTTCGACGACGAATAATGAGCAAAAAAGTCGCTGCCCATCCGGGAGGAAGCCGAGAGGATATTCACGATTTTGCCTTCTTTGCGCGGAATCATCTGCCGGAGAACCGCCTGGCAGCAGTTGTGCACGCTGATCAGGTTGACTTCCAGAATGCTTCGAAATTCATCATCCGTCGATTCCATGTACGGCTTGTTGTAGGATATTCCGGCGCAGTTGATGAGATGGTCGATTTTGCCGTTCTCCTTGACCATCCGATCAACCAGCGCGTAAATTTCTTCATTTTGGGTCACGTCCAGTCCGACAGCCTCCGCCTGCAAACCTTCCGCCCGCAACTGTCCGGCTTTTGCTTTTGCGTTTTCCATTTCCAGATCCGCCACATAAACCCTGGCGCCGGCTTTCGCGAACACATCCGCGATGCCCCCGCCGATTCCCCCGCCGGCGCCCGTGATCAGCGTCACCCGGCCGGTCATGTCTATTCCGATCATCGTCATTGCCTCCCCGACACGTTAGGATTTACGGTTTCAATGGGCTTACAACCAAGCCCCGCGATCCAATCTTTCCACGCCTCATAAGATTTGTATTTCTCTGATGATGCCGGGCAAATCATACAACCGAATACATTGCAAGAAGAATGAATGAAACCCTTTGCGAAAATATCCTTATCATCATTGCCCTGTCGGCATTGTGTGACGCGCTCAAAGCGCAAATATAAGACAAGAAGTGGACAATTGAATCATTCTACGCTAAAAAATGAATGAGCAAAGACAGCGGCAAACGCTTGAGCAGGTTTTGAAAGGTTTCAGGACTCTTTCGCCGGATTCTCTCTGAAAACATGGAAGTATGCAACGAAAGGATTGTAAAATTTCATGAACGGTCGTTTAGCTCCCGAATCGATATCGCTGCTGTTAAAGCCCGCCTCCAGCCTGTGCAATCTTGCCTGCGACTATTGCTTCTACCGGCGGACGGAGGAGCTTTATCCCGGACACGCAACCAAAATGACCCGCAAAATTCTGGAGACGGTCATTCGAAAAACCCTGTCCGTCGCTTCCCCTTTCAACAGCTTCTGCTGGCAGGGAGGGGAACCGCTCCTGATGGGAATCGATTTTTTCCGGGATGTTGCGGCCTTTCAAAAAAAATACGCCCGGCCGGGACAGATCATTGAAAATTCCCTGCAAACCAACGGCCTGCTGCTGGATGCCCCGTGGTGCGAGTTTCTCCGCAAAGAAAACTTTCTGGTCGGCGTCAGCCTCGACGGCCCGGCGGAGATCCACAACTTTTACCGGAAAGATTACGCCGGACACGGCAGCTTTGACGGCGTCATGCGGGGCATCGGGCTGATGCAAGAGCACGAAGTCTCTTTCAATATCCTGTGCCTGCTTACCGACCAAAACATCCAATCGCCGCTGAAGCTCTATGATTTTTTCCTACGCAACGGTTTTAAATTCCTTCAATTCATCCATTGTTTTGAAACGAACCCGCAGACAGGGGAGCTGATGCCCTTTTCCGTTCGGGCGGAAGAAACCGGTGAATTCTATATCAAGCTGTTCGACGAATGGCTCGAAAAAAACTTCTATGATGTTTCCATCCGGTTTTTCGAAGACCTGCTTTTGTATCTTGTCGACGGGGTCAAGGCCTCGTGCTGTTATCAGAAAACCTGCTCCAGTTATCTCGTCGTCGAGCACAACGCGGACTGCTATCCCTGCGACTTTTTCGTATCCGGGGAGTGGAAACTCGGCAACCTGCTGGAGAGCAGGCTTCCGACGCTGATGAACAGCGCCCGGCGATGCTCCTTTGCCAGACTCAAGTCCGACCGGCCGGAGGAGTGCAAAAACTGCCCCATTGTTTCTTTTTGTATGGGGGACTGCACAAGGTTCAGGTTCCGCCGGGATTCGGGCCATCAAAATGTCAGTGAGTACTGCGCCGCCATTAAAATGGTTTATCGTCACATGGAGCCGCATCTGCCCGAAATCAAAAACCGCGTTGCCGCTTTCCGCGGCGGGCGAATGTAAGTGTGGCCGAAAACCGGTTGACACAAAAGGGGGTTGCTTTTATACTTCCTCACGCTTTTAAGAATACCGAACCGCCGCGATTCGCGGCGTTCGGCGGGAGAAAATGATCTCCACCCGTGACCGTGGATTTTTGAGGACCGTTCCATGGAGAAAAAGCCGGTATTCCAGCGAGTCGTTTTTCCCGCAGCGGTTGTTCTTGCCCTGATGATCGTCTCGGTGAATCTTTACAATGCAAGCCGCTGGTGGGAGCCTCCGATTCTTCAAGCGTTCTTCATTCATCTTTCAGCGCTGGGCATGTTTGCAAGCATCTGGCTGGGCGCCATGATCGCCAATACCCTGGCCTTCTTCCGGGGCGCAACCTTCGGCGAGCGGCTGCTGGTCTGCCTGGTGACCCCGATGGTCTGGGATGCCAAAGTCCTTTTTGATTTCATCGGCATCTTTTCCGGCGCGGAAGTTCTTTATGCCTGCTTCCATGCCGTCATTATGGGCCCGATTTTCGTCGCGCTTTTGTGCATGGGAATTTCCGAAATCTGGTGCAGAATCATTTACCGAAGGCGCACCGGCGACCGTTTTGTCAAAATCATGGATTTCAAATCAGGGCTGGTGCTGATCGTCGGCCTTGTCATGGCCTTCCTTCTGCTTTACAACGGCGGGCACAGTTTCTACTACCTTTACATGGACGTTTACTCCAGAATTTTCTTAAGTCCGGGAGGCATGCAATGACCGGCCAGGAAAAAGATTTGTTTACAAAAGAGCTGTCGCGGCGAAAGGTCCTGAAGATCGCGGGAACCGCGGCGCTTGCGGGAATGATGGGACCGCTTGCGGCAAGGCGGCTCTGGGCGGGCGAAAAAAAGCCCAACATCCTTTTTATCCTGACCGACGATCATCGTTACGATGCCTTCAGTTGCATGGGCCATCCCGTGGTGAAAACCCCCAACCTGGACCGCATTGCCAATGAAGGCGCCCATTTCCGAAACACCTTTGTAACGACATCGCTTTGCAGCCCGTCGCGCGCGAGTTTTCTCACGGGTCAGTATGCGCACACGCACGGCGTGGTCACGAATCACACCATGTGGAATGACCGAAATGTTACCTTCATGGAGCTCATCAAAAAGGCCGGCTACGACACGGCCTTCATCGGCAAATGGCACATGCCGGGCGACCGCCTGCCGCAATTAAGAGGCGTTGATGAGTTTATCACCTTCACCAAGGAAGGCGGCCAGGGCGTTTATTACGACTGTCCGCTGATCATCAAAGGCGTCGAAACGCCGCGGCCGGGCAAGTACATCACCAACGACCTGACGGATTTTGCCCTTCGGTTCATCGAAAAGAAAAGAAAGAATCCCTTTTGCCTGTACCTGTCGCACAAGGCCGCGCATTTCGGCTTCCGCCCGCCGGAGCATCTGAAAACGCTCTATGCGGGGCAGGATCTTCACTTGCCCCCCGAATCGGACACCTGGGTGACGCTCACGAACAATAATATTTTTGTCGGCGCGCCGATGCCCATGAACATGCTCTACCGCAATTATCTTCGGGTCGTGGCCTCCGTTGACGAACAGGTGGGTCGTCTGCTTGAGTCGCTGGAGCGGACGGGCGAGCTGGATAACACCGTCATCGTTTATGCAGGCGACAACGGACACCTCTTCGGTGAGCACGGACTTTACGACAAACGCAACGCCTACGAGGAGTCGATGCGAATTCCTTTCTTCATCCGCTATCCGAAACTGGTGAGACAGACCGGCAGAAGAGATCAGATGGTTCTGAACATCGACCTGGCGCCGACGCTTCTGGATATCATCGGCGCGGAGATTCCGGCTTTCATGCAGGGCCGGAGCATGGTGCCCTTTTTACGGAATCCTTCTCTTGAAGGACGGGACGCCTTCCTTTATGAACATTTTCCGGTCTTTCCGATCCCGATTCCCGGCATTACGGCCGTCCGGACAAAAGACTTCAAATACATCAATTATCAAAAAGGAACCTGGCGCGATCAGCTCTTTGATCTGCGAAAGGATCCGCGGGAGCTTCTCAATATCATCGGCACGAAAGCCGGCAAAGAGGCGCTGCCCGGCCTGCAAAAGAGGCTGGAACAGCTCAAAGAAGAAACCCGTTACCGATTTTTCACGCACGGCTAGGTGCATTACGGAAATGGCCGTGAACACTACTTATTGTGTTATTATTCATGACAACCACTATATATTGATTATTTCCTTGATTTTTTATTATTATATGGTATCATCACGTTCAAGTTGAAATAAAGAAGATGATTGTCGCCGGAGAACCGCTTCTAATGGCGAGATAGTTGTAAGGTCATCGAAGAGACATAAAGAAACATTTGTAATTGCGTTACAAGCGCCAGTTGGAGCGGTTACAAAGGTTAACCATAATTTGAAACCACCATTGGAAAGGCGGGTCATAAGTGATCCGCCTTTTTTCATTTAGAAAGCTTAGTGAGATACTAACACCGTAAGGTTAAAGAATTTTATTCGATAAAAATCGAGTTTTGCTAATAAATTGGCGGAAGTGCATGGGAATCGAATGCTTACACCAATTTATAAGCATTAAATATTATTGATAAAATCAGGGGCAATTTTCAACCCGGGCGGGTTCCGGGAGAGTCTGAAATTGTAATATTTGAGAAAATCAAAGAGGAAAGCGGCATAAAAATATTGGCCGATTGAACTGTAACAATATAGCTTGATCTTATGTGCTGCAATGTGTTAGTGTGTAACACAAGTAATTCATATATGACACATAGAGAGGTTAAACCATGTCCAAAGTATTAAACGTCCGTCTAACAGATGACCTATCATCCCGGCTTGATTTTTTAGCCGAAAAAACAAAAAGGCCAAAAAGCTTCTATATAAAAGAAATTCTTAGCTCGTATCTTCCTGAGTTCGAAGACGCCTATCTTGCCCTTGATCGGCTCAATGACAGAAATGCCAAATATTACTCAACAGAAGATGTGGAGAAGGTTCTTGACTTATAATATCCGGTGGCATGAAGAAGCAATAAGTGATCTTAAAAAAATTGACCGGCAAACACAAAAGAA
>JAAZOZ010000173.1 GCA_012797505.1 Smithella sp.
TGGTGAGCCTGTCGAGTGGTGAGCCTGTCGAGTGGTGAGCCTGTCGAACCATGAGTAATGGTTGGAAGTATTGATGGACGAGAATACCGCCTTAAAAGAAAAGATGACTTCCGCTCCGCGATGCCCCGGCGTTTATATGATGCAGGACGCGTCGGGGAAGGTGATTTATGTGGGCAAGGCCAATGATCTGAAAAACCGCATCAGTTCCTATTTGACCGGCAGGGACACTAGGCCAATGGCGCCGTTTCTGATGGCGAGGGCAAGCGATATTGCGTTCATCACGACCGCCACGGAAAAAGAAGCGCTGATTCTGGAAAACAACCTTATCAAAAAACATCGCCCGCGCTACAACGTCATTCTGCGGGACGACAAAACCTATTACCATCTGTCGCTGGATCCCGCGGAGACGTTTCCGCGCCTGCGGCTGGTGCGCAAAAGACAAAATGACGCGGCGCTTTATTTCGGTCCGTACCCGTCGGGGCTGGCCGCCAAGGAAACGCTCCGTTTCATTCAACGCATCTTTCCCCTGCGCACATGCCGGGACCGGGATTTTCAGCTTCGGGCCAGGCCGTGCCTGGAATATCAAATCGGACGGTGTCTGGCGCCCTGTAAAAACCGGATTGATGAAGCGGCATACCGGACGCTGGTGGAAAATGCCGTGTCCTTTCTGCGGGGCCGACGCCGTGAACTGATTTCCGATTTGAAAAAGCAGATGGAACAAGCGGCGCAGGAGCTGAACTTTGAAGAAGCGGCGCGGCTGCGCAACCGCATCGGCGCGCTTTCACACGCGCTGGAGCAGCAGCATGTGGACGGCGGGTCAGAGACAGACAAGGATGTGCTGGGCGTTTTTTCCGATTCCGAAACGCACCGGATCTGCATTCTGTTTGTGCGCGCAGGCAAGCTCACGGGCAGCAAATCCTTTACGCCGGTGAAAACAAAAGCGGACCGGGAAGAAATTCTCTCATCGGCGCTGCGGCAGCATTATGATGAAGCCGGCCTGCCGGAAGAGATCCTCCTTCCGTACAGTCTCCCCGATGAAGCCGTTTTGCTCGAATGGCTGGCCGAAAAACAGCAAAAAAGAGTGCGCATTACCGTGCCGCGGCGGGGCGCGAAAAAAGCATTGGTCGATCTGGCGTGCGCCAATGCCCGCGAACTTCAGGCGTCCGACCGCAGGAAGGAAGAGCAGAAAGAGGCCGCTTTGCTGTTCCTTCAGGAAAAGCTCATGCTTGCCGCTTTGCCGCGCCGGATCGAATGTTTCGACATCTCCAATCTCGGCGGAAAAAGCGCCGTGGGGTCAATGGTGGTGTTTCAGGACGGGGAACCGGACAAATCAGGCTATCGGCGTTTTCGCGTCTGCGGTCCTGACGAGCCGGATGATTATGGAATGATGCGCGAGGTGCTGACGCGCCGTTTCCAGGGTCCGGACCCGGCGCCGGACCTGCTGGTGGTTGACGGCGGCAAGGGGCAGCTCAACGTCGCTCTTGCCGTTCTGAGCGACTTGAAGATCAAACTGGACGTCATCGGCCTGGCCAAAGAAGAAAGGTCTTTTCTGGCGGCCAAAAGAAGACTTCAGGGAAAGCCGGCAAAATCCGAGGATCGCGTCTATCTGCCCCGGCGCAAAGACGCAATTTATCTTTCGTCCTCGCCCGCCGCGCTGGCCCTTCTGCAGCGGCTGCGGGACGAGGCCCACCGCTTTGCCGTCAGCTATCATCGCAAGGTCAAAACGAAGAATGATTTGAGCTCCGTTCTGGATGCGATTCCCGATATCGGCCCGTCGCGAAGGACGCTGCTGTTGAAGTATTTCGGTTCGGCCCAGCAGGTGCGCAAAGCCTCACTGGAGGATTTGCAGAAGGTGCCGGGCATCGGCCGGGAACTGGCGGAAAAAATTTATTCGGCTTTGTCTTAGATGAGAAAAGGTCAGCGGTGCTGTCAAATAGTAACAGCATCTTGCCTGAAATTGATAATTCAGGCCCCCATTAACCTCTTATGAAAAAACTTCTTGCTAATACTAAATATTGTACGCTATAAGGTACAAAATTAGTTAATGATGAGGTGTAAAATGCAAAGATTGAAAATTGATCAAGATATTAAACCCCTATCAGAGGTAAGGATAGGCATCGCAACCTATATCAAGCAAGTTCGTGATACAAAAAGACCGGTGATCATCACGCAACATGGGAAAGGAGTTGCCGTTCTCTTGGATGCCTCTGAATATGAAAACATGCAGGAGAGGCTTGAGCTTCTAACGGATGTTCAGACATCTCTTGGTCAACTTGCAAACGGGCAAGGGATTACGCATGAAGATGCAAAAAATAAAGTCTTAAGAAGAGTCCATAAATGAAAATTATTTGGTCGCCGTTGGCTATCGACAGAGCTTCGGAAATCGCTGAATATATAGCCTTAGACAAACCGGCAGCAGCGGACAAATGGATTACCACCATATTTTCAAAAGTAGAGCAACTCGCATCTTCGCCCGAAATCGGCAGGGTTGTTCCTGAAATTGAAGATGAACAATTTAGAGAGCTGATCTACGGCAATTATCGCATCGTATATCGCATCGAAAAGAAACAAGTATCAATTCTCACAATCCGGCATGGCAAGCAGATATTGCCAATAGAAGAAATTACGGCATAACAGGTGCGCAAAGCCTTCCTGGAGGATTTGCAGAAGGTGCCGGGAATCGGCCGGGAACTGGCGGAAAAAATAATTACGGCTTTGTCTTAGATGAGAAAAAAGTCAGCGGTGCTGTCAAATATTAACAGCATCTTGCCTGAAACTGATAATTCAGGACCTAACCACAATCTCGAATGAACAACCCCGCCGCAAGCAGCGGGGTATCAAAAGCTTTCTATTTTGTATGGGCCATTCGCCGCAAGCGGCGGGGAATTCAACCCTGAGAGATTAAAATAATTTAGCATTTGTGCATTTTTTCCTTGACGGTTTTTCTCTGAAATGGTATGAATCATGTTAAATATTAAGGAGATAGGTGTTAACGCCATGATTCATGCCCGTGATCACAAAACGCCCTACTTAATCGACCCATGGGACTACCTGGGACCCAAAAGACGCAAACTTTTAGACGGATCCTGGGCCGGTCTGTTCCGGGAGCATATCCTTTCCGAACTGCCCGTTCACAAGATCGCCTCCTGCTACACGGAGGGTTTCGGCAGACCGACCAAAGAGATCTATGCCGCCCTTGGGGCGTTGATCCTCCAGCAGATGCACGATTTGACGGACGAGGAGACCGTATCCCAATTTTCCTTTAATCTCCAGTGGCATTACGCTTTGGACATTCCCGGCGAATCCGACGAGGCCAAGTATCTGTGCGCCAAGACCCTCTGGACCCTTCGTCAACTCGTTGCCCAAAAAGGCCTGGACCGGGAGCTTTTTACCGCCACGACGGAAA
>JAAZOZ010000174.1 GCA_012797505.1 Smithella sp.
CGTGTGGGATGCGCCGCCCCGGCGAGGGAGTGAACCGGACCCCTACGGCGAAATCGACCCGGCGCTCGTCTCCGAATCCATCAAGGCCGGCATCGCGCGGGGCGAACGGCTCCACCGCTGGCTCGCCAGGGTCCTTGACCCCGACCGCCTGCCGCCTCGCGGGGAGCTGAACCCCGAAGAATACGACACGGCCGTTCGTTTTGTCCGCCGCAAAGAAGTTTCCGAACTCCTGTTCGGGCCGGGGCGGCTCTACCTCGAGCAGCCCATATCGGATAAAAATGATTTCGGCGTTGTGGACAGAATGATCGTGTCGGAGCACACCGTAACCATCATGGATTACAAATCAGGCTCCCTGCGCGGACTGAGGCGGAAGTACGAAGAACAGAAGGAGCGCTACACGAGAATCATGAAATCTCTTTATCCGTCGCGAACCGTGGCGTATCATATCCTGTCCATTGACCCATAACGCATGGCGCCGGGACTTCCGCGACCGGGCTTTGCGGAGGGTCCTTACCGGCGAAGAGGGAGAAAAGATCATGGCAGCAAAGAAACCGTCGCAGATTTTTCTGTCCCGGGGCGGAATGGTCATTGGGTCATCCAGCGGAAACCTCCAGTTGGGCATTCCACCGGAAACCATCAAGGACACCATGCAACTGGAAGGGGGTGTGCCCCGCACATTCATCGTGCCGAAGGCGATGTTTGATGTGCAGCACGGCGTCGCGCTGGCGGAGATGGAATTTCCCGTCTATTACAATTTCTTTTTCCGCAAAGGCAAGACCAGAATCGTCTGCAGCGCCAAGCAGCGCACGAGAATCGAAACCGTCATGGCTGAGGCCCTGTTCGGACCGGAAGAGGCGGATCCGGTCCCCGAATTTGCCGTCGGGGAAAACACGCCGGGCTTTACGGACCTGAAATCGGAGATGGAGTATTTCAGGAAGTCCATGAGAGACGGGGGCCGCGTGGAACTGGACGACCTCGTCGAATTCTGCGTGCCGGACCGGCGCGGGAAAGCGGTGTTTGGGGAAACGGAGGTGCGGTTTGACCCTCACGGAAATATCCGCATCTACGATCAGGGAAAGAAGATTGCCGCCATCGGCGGGGACGCGCCCGTGATGGTCCGTAAAAGCCCCCCGCCCAGGGTCAGCCTCGATTTCCAGCCGCCGGTGTTCGGCGTTACGACCCTCGGCGCCGGACACGGCTTTGATCCCAACGCCGACACGTCGGGCCTGATCCTCTGGGTCAATCATCGCGGGATGATGGTGGACCCGCCCGTGAATTCCACCGAAAAACTGGCCGCCGTCGGCGTCAGCCCGAAGCGGATCGACAAAATCATTTTGACGCACTGCCACGCCGATCACGATGCGGGGACTCTCCAGAAAATTTTTCAGGAGGGGAAAATTCACCTCTACACCACCCGCACCATTTACAGGAGCTTCATGAAGAAGGCCGCGGCTCTGACCGGCATTGAGGCAGGCCGGCTCGAACGGCTGGTGGATTTTTATCCCGTCTGCATCGGAAAGCCCGAGATCATCGGCGGGGGAATCTTCCATTTTCACTACACGCTCCATTCCATTCCGACCATTGCCATTCAGGCGTCTCTTGCCGGAAAAAGTCTGGTTTACAGTTCGGATACCATGAACGACCCGCAATTCATTAATCAGTTGCACGCCGAAGGCGTTTTGACAAAAAACCGCAGGGATTTTCTCCTGAATTTTCCGTGGGACCGGGACCTGGTGTTCCACGAAGCGGGAATTCCGCCCATTCACACGCCGATGAGCTATCTGTGCAGCCTGCCCCGGGACGTGCGGAAACGGATGTATCTGGTCCATGTGAACCCGGATTCCGTTCCCGAGGGATGCGGTCTGCGCATCGCTCCCACCGGGCTGACCAACACCGTGGATCTGGGGGTCTCTCCGATGCCCCGCGAGGAAGCCGTCGAAATGCTGGATGTCTTCACCGGTGTGGAGTTGTTTGCGCAACTGCCGCTGGAGAAGGCGAGGGAATTTCTGCTTTCCGCCCGGGTGAGCGAACACCGCGCCTCCGACATCATTTTCAGCAGGGGAGACGTGGGGGATGCCTTCTACATCGTCATGAGCGGCGAGATTGATATTGTTCTCGACGACCGAATCCTCACGACGTATGACGCCGGAGGGTATTTCGGCGAAAAATGCCTGTTTTCCGATGAAAAACGGACGGCGACGGCCAGGGTGAAAACAGACGCGAAGCTCCTGTCCATTCAAAAGGAGGAAATGCTGAGTCTGATCCGGGGAACCGCCGCGGAAAGTCTGCTTCACCAGATTGCCGATTTTCAAAATGTGGAATTGCGGGACGCCGTGCAGGACAACCCAATCCTCGATTCGCTTTCGTCCACGCAAAAGACCCGGCTTCACGGGCTGATCCGGCCTTTTTCCCGCGCGCTGCAATCCGGAGAGGTCATTGCCCTCAAAGGATCGGCGGCCGGTTGCGCCTATCTGATCCGGGAGGGCGGGGTCGATGTTTATCATCGCCGGTCCCGAATCGCGACGCTTTCCCGGGGCGGCCTTTTCGGCGTGAGAAAAATCTTCCGGCCAAAAGAGAAAAAGAACTTTTTGTTTGTCGCAAGGGGTAAGACGGCTCTGTATTGCATTGAACATGACGGGCTGAAGCGTTATCTGGAAGACAATCCGGGCGTGTATGTCAAAATGTACCACAGCCTCTACTGAAGCGGCGGGCGGCATCGCAAAAGCCCGTCGGCGAGGGGAGCGCAACCGGTGATTCGGCGGCGCACAGCGATATCTTTTATTTCAGAAATTCGAAGGGAGAGGGCATCATGCAATCATCGGACATTCAGCGTTTGTTCCGGGAGCGCGGCCGGAAAATGGTTCTGAAAGAGGGAGACGTGTTGTTTTGCCAGGGAGAGGCCAGCGACGCGGTGTACTTCGTCATCGGCGGGCGTCTGGATGTTTACGCGGCGCAGGGCTCGTCGGAGCCTGTCAGGATCAACACGGTCGAAGCCGGTGAAATGGTGGGCGAACTGGGGGCCATCACAAGGCAGCAGCGGACCGCCACGCTGAAGGCCGCCTCGCAAGTGGAGCTTTTATCCATCGCGACGCCCGATTTCCGGGCGCTGCTGTCCGACAGCCTGTCTTTGGTAGAGGCCATGACCCTGACCAACCGGGAGCATTTGATGGACGCGGACAAGGCACGGATTCAATTCGGCGCCTCCAACCGGCAGATGCAAAAGCGCGTCGCCAGACTGGGCGAGGAGAAGGAGCAACTGCAGGAGCTCCTGCAGTTGCGCGAAGAGTTGGAAGCCATGGTGGTGCATGATTTGCGCAATCCCCTCAACACCGTCATCATGGCTCTCGGCCTCGTGGAGCGCATGAAGGACGACGTCAGGGACCCCGAAACCTTTACGCTGGCCATGCGACTGGCCAAAGGGGCCGCGAACCGCATGAACAAGCTGATTGCCACGCTGCTGGACATTGCCCGGCTGGAGGCCGGGAAGCTGGCGCTGAACATTACGGAATTTGATCTGGTCCCGCTGTTGGGAGAAGTGATCGAAATGGAACAAGCGTCCGTGACGAAGCCTGTCGAGATGGTTGCGCCGACATCCCCGGGCTTGATGGTGAAAGCCGACCGCGAAGTGCTCTGGCGCGTGGTGTCCAATCTGATCGGCAATGCCCTTAAATTTGCGCCTGCCTCCAGCAGAATCGAGGTCACGGCGCAACGCCTGAAAGACAAGACTCTGCGTATCAACGTGATAGATGCCGGGCCGGGCATTCCGGAAGGCGAGCGCGAAAGAATTTTTGAAAAGTTCACGCGGATCAAAGATACGGAGCGCGGGTCTTACAGCGGCATGGGTCTGGGCCTGACCTTCTGCCGCATGGCTGTGGAAGCCCACGGCGGTTCCATATGGGTTGAAGAGGGTCCTTCGGGCATCGGGAGTTGCTTCAGCGTGCAACTCCCCCAGGATTGATCGACCGGCTTCGGTTTGCCGGATTACCGGACGGTGATTTCCACCCTGCGGTTTCTCGGTTCCGGCGTGTTGTCCGGTGTGGGGACGAGCAGATTCCTTTCGCCGTGAGATTCGATCGTCAGAGCCTGTACTTGAATCCCGGCGTTGCGGATGATTTCCGCCACGGACCGCGCCCGCTGCAAAGCGATCTGTTCATTGTAATCGCTGTCTCCCATCGTGTCCGTATGGCCGATGACGGAAACGTCAGGAGCCGGGTATTTCCTTGCCGTCTCCACGATGGACGGGATCAGGGCCTGCGACTCGTCTGTCAGCACCGCGCTGCCGGATTTGAAGTAAAGCATGAAACTGACCGGCAGCGGCGGTTGAGCGGCCAGCGCCCCGGCGAAGTCCTGCTGGATTTTCTGTTCCTCTACCCGAAAGGGCTTTTCCGATTTGCCGGAAAGCCCCGCGGCGGTTCGGGGCTGGCTCAGGAGGGTTTCGGTCTTTGCGCCGCTGACGGCTATTTTTCCCGTCGTACCATCCGCGTTTTCCATCAGAACAACATAAGATTTGGGCGCTGAACAGCCGGCCAGCGCCAGCGACGCGGCAAGAAACACCACGCCTGCCTTGACAAGAGCCTTCATGCGATGATCCTCCTGATTTCAGGGTTCCACTTTGACCAGAAAGCGGGTTCCGCGGCATCCGATCACGGCGGCCGGCGTCTTCATCTGGACGGCCTGCGGCTTGAGTTTGGCGATCACGCCTGAAAAGACCTGCAGGGAGCCTTTCGTCATGCTGGTGCCGAATTTCAGCCGGTCTTTCCCCGGTTCATACAGGTATTCGTCCACCGTCAGTTCCGTATCCGGCCCGAACGACATCACGGTGTTGTCCTTGAAGGTGACGCCCAGTGTTCCGTCGGACCCGGTTTTCAATTGGTTCCCCATCTGAATCGGCGTGCCGACACGGGCGGCGACGGCCTTTCCGGAGGCGATCACTTCCGCTCTGCCCGACACGGTTTTGACGTAGCCGATGGTGTCTGCGGCCCAGGCGGGCGACAGAGTCCAAAGCAACATCATGAATACCGCTGCGCATCGTTTCATGGCTTTTCCTCCTTGACAAAGGATTCGTTTATTTTTCTTCCAGAATAATCGTATCACCCTTTTCCCCTGAGCGCAACCGGTCCCGGTGAAGACGGACCAGCGCGTCCGTCGGCCTTTCCTCGGCCAGCCGCTCGAACGCTTCGAGGGCGAGCGGATCCCGCCTTTTGAGGAGTTCAAAAGCCTTCTCGTAGGCCGTGTCCCGTTCCGGCTTCCGGCCGTTTGCTTCCTGCGCCGCGATGGGCTCATAGACGTTGAGGGTCTGTGTTTTGCCTTTCAGCACCAGGGAAGCTATGGGACGGACGACGGCATCGGGGCAGCCGGAAAGTGTCTCTTCCGACACACAGATCAGCGTGCCCAGGTATTTGTTTGCCCCTTCCAGACGGGAGGCCGTATTGACTGCGTCTCCCAGCGCCCGGTAGTCGAACAGCGTTTTGCCGCCGAAGTTTCCAACAATGACCTCGCCCGTGTGGACGCCGATGCGGGTCTGCCCGAGGGCGATGCCTTTTGCCCGGCTCTCCGCCGCATAGCGCGCGGCGAACGCATGCATCTCCAGCGCGCACGCCAGGGCCCGGGCGCGGTGGTCCGGCTGCACGACCGGCGCCGAGAACATGATCGCGACGGAATCTCCGACGATCCGGTCCAGCGTTCCGCCTCGGCGAAAGGCGATGGTCACCATCGTGTCCAGATAAGCATTGAGGACGGAAACCGCGTCTGCCGGATCCATTCTTTCCATCAGACTTGTAAACCCGGCCAGATCGGTAAAAACAAAACTGCATTCCTGACGCCGTCCCCCCAGTTCGAGCTGGTCGGGGTTGCGGATCAGATAATCGACGCGGTTGGGGGAGATGTAGCGGGAAAAAGCCTCCCGCACCCACCGGTGGCGTTGTTCGCTGGTTCGGTGGCGGATGATGCTGCACAGAATAAATGTGGCCAGAAGCGCCAGACCCGGTGTGACGGGGTCCAGAAGCAGGCGGTGTTGAACAAAAGCAAGCCAGGCGCCCCATCCGGCGGCAAGGAGAACAACGGCGGTGATGCAGGCCGAAACAAGCGCGGGGGTGGCCAGAGCGGTCATTCCAAGTCCGAGTCCTCCGATCAAAATGACCAGGGCTTCAAGAGCGGAAGCCCAGGAAGGCCGTGAAATATGCGTTTGTGTCAAAATCTGCTCCAGGACCTGGGCGTGCGCCTCCACGCCGGGCATCACTGTTCCCATCGGACTGAACCGGATGTCCATGAGCCCCTGCGCCGAGGCGCCGACCAGCAGAATATGGCCTTCGAGCTTTTCCCGCGGCGCTTCTCCCGCCAGCACCTTCCATGCCGGAATGAACCGATCCGGGACGGATTTTGTATAGTGCACCCAGATTTCTCCCCGGGGCGTGGCGGGAACCGTAAGGGAGCCGATCCGGATTTCCTGAATGCCGGCGCCCTTTTCCGGCAGTGTCCTGACGATATAATTGTGCGCGCCCTGAACCACCCTCAGGGATTCCGCGGCAAGGGACGGGAAGGCCTGCTCCTGAATTTTAATGATCAGGGGCACCCGGCGTACAACGCCGTCCGAATCCGGGATAAAGTTCATGGCGCCGTTTCCCGCAGCCGCTTTTTCCAGCGGGGGGATCGACGTTACCGCGCCGGAAAAGGAATACAAATGGGGCAGCGGGGATTCTCCGGAAAAAACAAAGCGAAACGGCCTTGCCGGGCCATGATCCCTGGCAAGGCCTTGTTCGGCGGCAAAGCCTAGAACGACGCACCCTTCGGCCAGTGTATCGGCCAGGATTGCATCATGGCCGGGCATGGCCTCCAGGCGGCGGCGGATTTCACGGGGCAATTCCCAGTCGCCGGTGATCCGCTCCGGAGACGTCCGGTCCGGTTCGGCAAACATGATGTCCAGGGCCACGACGCCTGCGCCTGCGTCCCGCAGCTTTTCAATCAGCCGGGCCATCCGCGTGCGGGGCCAGGGCCACTGACCGAGTCGCTGAAGGCTTTCCTCGTCGATGTCGATGATGCGAACGGGGGCGGCTTGATAGGGACGGGGATGCCAGCGCTGGTACTGATCGAAAACAGCGTTGCGCAGCACCTGCAGCGGCAGCGGTTCCGCGAGGAAAACGGCCAGACCCAAAAAAACGGCTGAAAAGGGCGCCAGCAGGCCGGGGGATAATTTGGGAAAAAACCTCATGATTTCACCGTCCGGTTTGATCAAAAGGATACGACAGGCGGCAGGATATGTCAATTGGCGCATCATCCGACAATGTGTCGATAAATCTTGACAATTATTTGGCAATCCATTAGCTTTCCAGTTTGTTTTTGAGAATTGTGGCAGGTGTGCGGATTCATTCTTCCGGACAGCCGCCGCGTTGCCTTTTTTAGAAGGGGGGAAGATCATGATCGGTGTGCTTATTACAACCCACGGGAATCTGGGCAATGAGCTGATTCACGCCGCGGAATCCATCAAAGGTCCGCTCAAAGACGTGATGCATGTCTGCATCGAACAGACGAAGGGCCTGGAAGATATGAAGAAAGAAATCTCCAATGCCCTCAAGAAACTGGATCACGGCAAAGGCGTCCTGATTCTGACCGATCTCTTCGGAGGCACGCCTTCGAACATTTCTCTGTCTTTCATGAAAGAAGGCAAGGTGGAGGTGGTGACGGGCGTCAATCTGCCCATGCTGCTGAAACTGTCCGATGTCAAGGAGGAAACCACTCTCAAAGAGTTTGCCGGTTTCATCAAGGATTACGGCAAGAAAAACATCTCTCTGGCCAGTGAAATTTTGAGCAAAAAAGCAATCGGGTGATCCCTTGGCGGAATTGTACGACATCGCGCTGGTGCGCGTGGACAACAGGCTGGTTCACGGTCAGATCCTGGAAGCCTGGGTGCCGTTTGTCGAAGCAAGGTGCATCATGGTCGTAGATGACAATTCCGCCAGCGATTTCTTCTGCGAGACGGTGATCCGCATGGCCGTTCCCAGCGACATTGAAGTCAATATCTGCTCGGTGGAAGATTTTGCCGCCAATTACACGTATGCCCGGGGAAGCGGCAAAAAGACCATCGTATTGTTCAGCAATATTACCGATGCCCTGAGGGCCTATGAGCAGGGATTTCATTTTGAAACGCTCAATATCGGCAACATCTATCACGAAGACTACAAGGTCTGCTGCGCTCCGTCCGTGTTTCTGTGTGAGCCGGAAATCGCGGATATTTTCAGGCTGCAGCAGGAAAAGGGCGTGGCCGTTGAACTGAAAAGGGTTCCCCGGGAGAAAGCCGTGAGCATAGAGGACGCCCTGAAAGCGTCCTGCGACGCAAAACCCTAGCGGGAGAGAGCAAATGCTGACCCAGATCGTCATCCTGTCTCTGGTTGGAGGACTGCTTTGCCTGGACCGGATCTTTCTCCAGGCCATGCTGTCGCGGCCGATCGTCATCGCGCCGGTCGCCGGTTTTCTTCTCGGCGATTCCTATACCGGCCTCATCATTGGGGCGATCTTCGAGCTGTTCTGGATCGATCGCGCCCCCATCGGCATCTATATTCCGCCCAACGACTCCGTCGCCTCCGCGTTTGCCGCTGCCCTGGCGATTCTGGCCGGCCAGTCTCTGGGCGCCGTCACAAAAGAGCTGATGGCCCTGTCGGTGCTGCTGGCCGTCCCTTTCGGCATTTTGGCGAAAAGAATGGATGTCCGCATGATGGCCGCCAACGACCGTCTTTCCGACCGGGCGCTGGAAGAAGCCAAATCGCTGAACTTTCGTGCAATCGAAAACATGACCTACCTTGCACTCGGCCGGGCGTTTGTGTTGTATGCCGCCATGCTTCTGGTCTTGCCGGCGATTTTTGTTCCCACCGTGATTCGGCTGTATCCGAAGCTTCCCGCGCCGATCGGCGATGCGCTTACGCTGACCTATTATTTTCTGCCCGTGCTGGGGACGGCCGTCGCGCTCAGCACCATCAAGCTGCGCGGAGCGGTTCCCGTTTTTTGCGCGATATTCCTGGCGGCCGCGCTGGCGATGGACTATTTTCATGTCTTCTGAAAAAACCGGACCTCTCTTCAGCGTTGACCTGATGAAGCCGGAAGATCTGCCGGAGATCCTCGCGATCGAGGCCGCGTCTTTCCGGACGCCCTGGACCAGGGGCATGTTTCAGGACGAGCTTCGCCTGCCCCATGCCCAGTGCATGGTCGTCCGGGCGCAGCAGGCGGGAAAATCGCAGGTGGCCGCCTATATTATTTTCTGGCTGGTGGCCGATGAAGTTCATTTGCACAACATCGCCGTCC
>JAAZOZ010000015.1 GCA_012797505.1 Smithella sp.
ATGCCGGCAGTAGGTGGCGCAACGGTGTGTGACGATGGCCAGCACGCGGTCCGGATAGCGCTGAATCAGGTTCGGCGCAGGCATGGAGCGGTCTTCGCCGAGCGGGTCGTCCCTAAGGCCCGCGGAGAAGGACAGCTCTCTGAGATCCGGCACGCATTGGAGAGACAGGGGGTCATTTTCATGGTCCGGTTCCAGGAGAGACAGGTAGTAGGGAGTAATGGCCATGGGATAGCGGGACATTACGCGTTCCAGCGGTTTCCCGTCGCGCGGCGGCGTTTCCAGAATCCGGGTCAAGGCGATCAGAGATGTTGCGCGATGGCGCAACTGCCAGCGCCAATCCCGCCAGTTGCGGGAAGTTCCATCGGGAAACCGGGAAGCAAAATTTTTTCGCATGATTTTCACTCTTTACGGCGGTTGCGTATCACAATTTTTCTCCGCTGCAAAGAGATTCCCTGCGCTTTTCGAATCAAAAAAAAGGGGATATTCTCCGGCGGCCGTGGTATGCTGAAAAAAATGAGACAGGGGGAATTTCCCGTTGGTTTCCCTTCAGCAGCGTAAAGAACGAACGGCGATGCTTTCGGTCGCCTCCAATGCCGTCCTGGTGATCTTCAAAGCCGCGGTCGGCGTTCTGATTGGCTCCGTTGCTATTTTATCCGAGGCGATTCATTCCGGGATGGATCTGCTGGCGGCGGCCATCGCCCTTTTTTCCGTCAAGACCTCGCATCTTCCGGCCGACGATTTCCATCCCTTCGGCCACGGCAAAGTCGAAAGCATTTCCGGTTTCATCGAGGCCGCTTTGATTTTTATTGCGGCGTTCTGGATCATTTTTGAATCCGTCCGCAAGCTGATGTCCGCGCAGGTCGTGGAATCGCCCGGCTGGGGCGTTGCGGTGATGTTCTTGTCCGCCGTTGTCAATTATTTTGTCTCCCGGCAGCTTTTCGCGGTGGGCAAAGAAGCGGATTCCCTGGCCCTGCAGGCGGATGCCTGGCATTTGCGGACCGATGTTTATACGTCGGCGGGCGTAATGGTCAGCCTGGCCGTCATCTGGATCAGCCATTTCTTTTTTGCGGATCCGCGCATTCACTGGCTTGATCCGGTCGCGGCCATCTTTGTCGCCGCGCTGATTTTGAAGGCGGCATACCATTTGAGCGTCAGGGCAGTCGGCGATCTGATGGACGTCAAATTGCCTCCGGACGAAGAGGCTTGGATCCGCGGTGCGATTGCCGGCCGCCAACCGGAGATTCACGGTTATCATCAGTTGAAGACGCGCAAGGCCGGCCATTTTCGTTTTATTGAATTTCACATCAAGGTGGATCCTCAAATGACGGTGGAGGCATCCCACGGGATTGCGCGGGAGTTGAAGCATGCCATGACGGTTCAATATCCCGCCGCAACGGTGACGATCCATGTCGAGCCATGCGACGGGAATTGTTCGGAAATTTGCACGGGTGGATGCCTGCTGCCTGAAGCCAGGCGACTGCAGATTGTGAAAACCGCCAGGCGCCGATGATCGCGGGGGATTGCCGGTGTTTTTTTAAGCCATTGACAATCCGTTCCGTGTATACTATGAGAAAACAAATTTAAAAATCGAAGAGAGGAGTGGCATTATGAAGAAAGTAAATTTTCTGATGCGTTGTTTTATCTTGTCAGTTTCAGGAATTCTTCTGGCTATGCTGGTTGTCGGCTGCGGCTCCCTCGGCAGCAGTGTAAGCAGCGCGCCGCCGGCTTTAAAAGGCGTTTTCATGGATGGTCCGGTGGGCGGGATTGCCTATGCGACCCCGTCGCTCAAAGGCGTTACGAAAGCGGACGGCGTTTTTGAGTACAGGCCGGGGGAAACGGTTGCGTTTTCCGTGGGCGAACTGGCGCTGGGATCCGCGGCGGGAAAGCCGGTGGTCACTGTGCTGGATCTTGTGCCTGACGCCAAAGATGCTTCCGACCAGCGGGTGGTGAATATTTGCGTGCTGCTGCAGACGCTTGACCAGGACGGAGACCCCGCCAATGGCATTCTGATCAGCGAACAGGCTGCGTCTTTCGTCACGAAATACGGCAAAGGGACGAATTTTAATCAGCATATCCGGAGTTTTTCTTTTGATTCCGGTTTTCGAAGCCTCATGGCTGAGCTGAACAATGTGGATGCGTTCGGTGAAACCCCCAGAGCCGTCGTACCCGGCAAAATTGCGCAGAAACATCTGGAAGCGACGCTTGCCGGGCTGAAAAAATAGAAAAGCAGCAAACAAAAAATAAAGATTTCTTTGCCGTGTTTGTTACAGAGGGCTTTTGCCGCGAGGGGAAAGCCCTCTCTTTGCCTGACGGCGGCGCGCAGGCGGTACGGTCTACTTTCCTTTGTACAGATAGCGCTCAAAAAAACGGTTATAGGCTGTCCATTCCGAGCCGGCGTTGGCGGCGTCGGCCTCGACAAAACTATCAAACGCGTTGAGTTTGGCGTCCAGATCATCCATGAAGTGTATGACCAGCGCCTCCCGGGTTTTCGGACGTTTGGGCGAGCCGAATTCAAATTCGCCGTGATGGCTCAAAATGATATGGCGCAACTCAAGCGCCAGCCGTTCAGGGAAATTGCCGATCGCCTCCATTTTTTTGTTGATCATTTCCACGCCCATGACCAGATGACCGATCATCCGGCCTTCGTCGCTGTATTCGATGAGCCCGTCGTAAGAAAATTCATAAATTTTGCCGATGTCGTGCAGGATGCCGCCTGCGATCAGCAGATCCCGGTTCAATTGAGGATAACGCTTCGCGGCTTGGTCCAGCAGGCGCACTACGGAAAGCGTATGCTCCAGCAGGCCGCCCAGGTAGATGTGGTGAAACCCTTTGGCAGCGGGCGCCCGGCGGAAAAGGTCGGCTGTTTTTTCGTCGTTCAGAAAAGCGCCCAGCAGCTTTTTCAGAGGATCGGAAGAGATCGTATCGACATATGCGAGGAGATTTTCAAACATTGCCGCGGTATTCAGCTTGCTGACCGGCAGGTAGTCCGATGGATCGATATCCTGCGGGTCGCAGGGTTTGGCCGTGAGAATGGAAATCTGAAGGGCATTGCGGTAACTCTGTGCGCGGCCTTCAATGAAAATGATGTCGCCTTTCTTAAAGACCCGGTCCAGCGCTACCGCGTTGTCCCAGACCTTGCCGTCGGTTTCCCCCGTTTTGTCTTTGAGCCGGACGTTCAGATACGCCGACCCTTTCTGGGAAAAGGCCATGCTCTTCTCCGCAACCAGAAAGGAAGAGGCAATTTTGTCGCCGGGCTGGATGTCCTGAAGATAGATGTCTTTGGTTTTCAAATGAACCGCCTTTCTAAAAAAATGGAGCTTAAGGTTTTTCCCGCAGAATCCGGTGGTCTTCCACACGAACCGTCAGTTTGCTGGCGTCAAAATATTCCATGAGCGGGATGATGTATTTGCGCGACAGTCCGGTTAAGTCTTTGAACGTCGCCGGCGTGGCCTGACCGTCCCGGACAAGCTGTGCCTTGTAGTCCTCACGCAATTTGTCCAGCGCCGTACGCGCAAAGCACAGTTCTTCATTGATTTTTATAAGCTCGCCGTCTTTGATCATCAGCCGGACGATATTTTGCGCCTTGACCTTTTGATCCTTAAATCGGGTCATCACATCGGAAAGGGAAGGCGGCGCCAGTCCGGCCTGAAGATAGACCGATGCAAGCGATTGCCGTAAAGCGTCCTCTTCCCCTGCCAGCTGCACCTGATGGGTCGCCAACCTTACATGGTCCTTATCGCTGGCAATCCCTTCTTTTTTAATGAGGCGGGCAAGCACCATATTGAAAAGTTTTCCGGATACCGCGTCCGGAAGCGCCGCCTTGAGTTCTTCCTTGGAGATGCCTTCTTTTAAGGGATGGTTCGCGTGATAATCCGCAAGGCTTTTCATCAGGCGCTCCTCCAGATGAGCGCACAGGTCGGCGGAAAGCGCTGTGGCGTCGTCGCCCGGAAGCAGGATGGCCCGGCGGTCGGAAAATAATTTTTCCAGCGCTTCCCGGATTTTTTTAGCGGAAATCCCCAGACGGAAGGCGAGGGACGGAACGTTCAGGCCGTTGAAGCCGGCGCGGTCCAGCAGAACGGAAATTTTGTCCTGCAGGCCGCCGCTTTGCAGGATTTTCAAATCGTCCAGTATCTTTTTGTTTTTCCTTTTGTGCTTGCCCGGCTGCGGGTCGAGAATCCGACCGCCGCCGATGGTGGTGATGGGGGAGTAGCTGCGCAGTACGAAATGATCCCCTCCCACCACCACGTCTTCATTCGCCAGAATCAGCTGGGCGAAGGATTGGTCTCCGGGAGAAAGTTCATCGGCATCCAGAAGAACTATTCGCGTCATGATTTCCGCCGTGCCGGTGTGCAGACGCGCCAGGGAACGGTTTTTCAGCTTCCGGGCATTCCCGGCCAGGTATTCAAAAAACACATCCAGCCTTTGGGTGGGCCGGACGGTCTGCGGTCGCACCAGAACATTGCCCCGTTCGAGCGTTGATTTTT
This sequence comes from Smithella sp., assembly GCA_012797505.1. GTDB lineage: Bacteria > Desulfobacterota > Syntrophia > Syntrophales > Smithellaceae > UBA8904. The sequence goes on from JAAZOZ010000015.1 coordinate 4,485, forward strand.
CAATGCCCTGAAGATTGAGCGCGGTGCGCTGTCCGGAAAAGGCTTCTTCCGTGGGCTGGTTGTGCACCTGAATGCCGCGGATGCGGGCGAAGATATTTTCCGGCAGAATCTGAACCTCTTCTCCGACGCAGATTTTATCGGAAATCAACGTGCCGGTGACGACGGTTCCGAAGCCTTTCATCGTAAAAATCCTGTCAACCGGCAGACGGAAGATGCCGTCATCGGTTTTCTCCTGCAGGTGGCGTACGGTTTTGTCGATTTCCCCCAGCAGCTCAGGGATGCCCTGTGTTTGAGATGCTGAAACGGGCACAATGGGGGCGCCGGCAAGAAACGTGCTTTGCAGATAGTCGGCGATTTCCGAGCGCACCAGATCCAGCCAGTCTTTCTCCACCAGGTCGATTTTGGTAAGGGCCACCAGGCCGGTGGTAATGCCCAGAAGCGAGCAGATTTGCAGATGCTCCTTCGTTTGCGGCATGACACCTTCATCCGCGGCGATGACCATCAAAACCAGATCGATGCCCGCCGCGCCGGCCACCATATTCCGGATGAACTTTTCATGCCCCGGGACATCGACGATGCCCAGCGTATGGCCGGAGGGAAGCAAAAGAGAGGCAAACCCCAGTTCGATCGTAATGCCCCTTTCCTTTTCCTCCTTGAGACGGTCCGTGTCAACGCCCGTGAGGGCCTTGATCAGCGATGTCTTTCCGTGATCTACGTGGCCGGCTGTTCCCAAAACGAAATGTTGCATGTTTCTTCCTGCTGGTTCGCTTTTCAAGATAGGTTCAAATAACAAACTCCCGTCATTTTAACAACATGATATTTTTACAAACGTCTGCGCCGCCGGAACGGATCATGATTTACTTCTTGAAAATGCAATGCGGAATTGTTAAAAAAACAAACAGAGGTGATCTTTGCGCATTCTGGGTGTGGATTATGGTGAAAAACGAATCGGTTTGGCCGTCAGCGACGAGCTGGGCCTGACCGCCCAGGGGCTGCCCACGCTGATTCGCAAAACCAGGAAAAATGATCTCGAAATCCTGCGGCAGTGGATTCGAAATTATTCGGTTCAGAAAATTGTCATCGGCTATCCGCTGCGCATCGACGGCACGGAAGGCATTCAATGTGAAAAAGTCAACCGGTTTGCCCGGTGGCTTGCTGAAAGCTTCCTGCTGCCGGTGATGAAATGGCCGGAAACCCTGACGACCAAAGAGGCGGAAGACATTCTGCGGGCCTCCGGCGTCCGCTGGCAGAAGAGGAAAGAAAAGGTCGATCAGCTGGCGGCCTGTCTGATTCTGCAAAATTATCTGGACACAGCCGGAAGGGGAGAGCAAGGGTAAGAACACCGGAGTTCGCCCGCTGTGTGCGGTCTTTTTTGAGCGGATGGAATGGCTCTATGAAGTCAAAGAAAAGCAAAATAATGCTTTACGTTTTATCCCTGCCCGTGATCGTGGCCTTGGTGTTTGGCGCCATCCTGTTCAGCTATGCCGTGACGCCGATTCATTCGGCGAAAGAAAAAACCGTTGTGGTGGATATTCCGACCGGCAGCAGCTTGATTCAAATCATCAAAATTCTCCATGACGCCGATCTGGTTCAAAACCGATTCCTGTTTCATGTTCTGGTTACGGTGAAAGGAGGGGCCCGATCGGTTCGCGCCGGAGAGTATGAATTTGCCGCAACGATTACGCCTTCCCATCTGGCGGACAAGCTTCTTCATGGCGACATCAAAAAATATCCTGTAACTATTTACGAAGACAGTTCGCTTTCGCAGGTTGCCCTGCGTCTCCAGGAAAACAAATTGATCAACGAAAAGGATTTTTTTGAATTATCGCAGGATGCGGAATTTTTATCCGAGTTGGGCATCCGGAGTTCTTCCATGGAAGGGTATCTCTTTCCCGATACGTATTTTCTGGATCGATCCATGACCACGCGGCGGATCATGCGCATGATGGTGGAACGATTTCAGAGCAAGGTCTCGCCGGAAATGATCCGCCAGGCCGCGCAAAAAGGCTTGAATGTCCATCAGTTTGTAACCTTTGCGTCACTGGTGGGAAAAGAATCCGGCTGTGCTGCGGAGAAGCCGTTGATTGCAGCGGTTTTCTATAATCGTTTGAAAAAGGGGATGCCTCTTCAGAGTGATCCGACGGCCGTTTACGACCTCAAGAATTTCAAGGGGAAAGTGATGAGATCCCACTATAAACGGGAATCTCCTTACAATACTTACCTGATTCGCGGTTTGCCGCCCGGTCCCATTGCCAGTCCGGGGCTGGATTCTTTTCAGGCGGTCCTGCAACCCGCAGCGGTGGATTATCTCTATTTTGTTTCCAAGGGGGACGGCACGCACCACTTTTCGTCATCGCTTATGGCCCACAATGACGCAACGGTTCGTTTTCGCAATATGATTAACAGGAAAGAGAAAGTGGAAGAGACGGTTCGTTAGCCGGTTTTTATTTATCTATCTGTATAATATAATTAATCTTTATTGTTAAAATCCGGTTTTTGCTTCTCTCGTATTCAGGTACGTTGCATTTCCCCCCTGCAGCTCTGGCCGGTTTATTTTGCAATCCGTCAAGTCGCCACCGATTTATAACCCAATTTTCTCAGTGATATTCAATTATTCGATTATCAAAAAAGATTCATTTTTTGCTTGACAAAGCGTTTTTCCCTCTTTATAGTCGGGCCAGTGGAGTAAAGTGGCTTATTGTGGAGGGGAACGTGATGTCCGTATTTCGTGGGCATTATCACCATACTATCGACGAAAAGGGAAGAATTATTTTCCCGTCCAGGTTCCGGGATACCTTCGCCGAGCATTATGACAATAAAATGGTCATCACGAACTGGGACGGGTATTTAATCGTGTTCCCCTACGCCCAATGGCTGCTCATCGAAGAAGAAGTATTGAGGCGGCGCATTCTGGACAAAAAAATTCGTGATTTTCAAAGATTTTTTATGTCCGGAGCGGTGGACTGCGCTCTGGACGGTCAGGGACGGGTGTTGATTCCGCCGGCCCTGCGGGAATATGCCAAGCTGGAAAAAGACATTGTTCTGGTGGGCATGCTGAAAAATATTGAAATCTGGCCCAGGGAAAAATTTGAAGAAAGAAACAAAGAGGCCGGCGAGAAAATAGACAGGGATAACGAGATCGCCGAGAGCCTGGGGATATGACCGTGACGGCCGGTTTCGCTCATGAGCCGGTGATGCGCGACGAAGTGCTGTCCTGGCTGGTGGGAAACAAAACCGGGGTTTACGTGGACGGCACGATTGGCGGGGGAGGGCACGCCCTCGCGATCCTGGAGAACACCCGGGCGCATCTGATCGGGATCGACCGGGATGCGGAGGCGATCCAGGCCGCCCGGCAGAGGCTGGAACCTTTTCAATCGCGCGTTACGCTTGTCAAGGGGAACTTTGCCGATCTGGCCTCTGTGCTGGGCGGGCTCGGCATTGAAAAAGTGGACGGCGTGATTTTGGATCTGGGGGTTTCCTCTCATCAACTGGATGCGGCGCACAGAGGATTCAGTTTTGGCCGGTCGGCGCCGCTGGATATGCGAATGGACCGGGATGAAAAGCTTCGCGCTTATGATATGGTCAATGGTTTCACACCGTCCGAACTGGAAAAGGTGATCCGGTTGTACGGAGAAGAAAAAATGGCAGCGAGAATCGCCAGGGCAATCGTCAGAAGAAGGCAGGCTTCGCCGATCGAAACCACGGCGGAACTGGCGGCCCTGATCGCGCAGGCGATGCCGCAAAGCATGAAGCATCAGAAAATTCATCCCGCCACGCGGACTTTTCAGGCGATCCGGATTGCCGTCAACCGCGAACTGGACGCTTTGGCTTCGGGCATTCACGCCGCCGTCGCTGCCCTTTCGGCCGGCGGCCGTCTGGGGGTGATTTCGTTTCACTCCCTGGAAGACCGGATCGTGAAACATACCTTTCTTGACCTGGCGGCGGCCTGTGTCTGCCCCAAAGAGGTTCCGTACTGCATCTGTCACAAACAGGCCGTCGTAAAAGTTTTAACCCGCAAAGCCCTGACGCCTTCTCCGGAGGAAATCCGGAGAAACCCGCGGGCCCGCAGCGCAAAATTGCGCGTGGCAGAGAGGATTTAAGATGGCGCAGACAGCAGGAACACAGGCGATTACGCAGGGCCGGCCCCTGAAAGAAGCCGATGCCGCTTCCTTCGGCGTGAAGTATCCGACCTTTATCGTTGTGGCGCTTGTCATCATGTTTGTCGCGGTGATCTATGTCGGTTCACACATCCGGATGACCCAAATGGAATATGATGTTGCCGCGGCATTGAGCGCCAAAGAAAATTTACTGGAAGAACAGAAAAGATTGAAGCTGGAACTGGCGATGCTCAAATCGCCGCAGAGGATTGAAGACATCGCCCGGACGGAGCTGCAGATGACGTATCCCACGGCGGCGCAGGTGATTGTTTTAAAGCAAACAAGGAAGTGACCATGACGGCAGACTCGAAAAAATGGCTGAAATTCCGGCTGGCCAGCATTTTGGCGATTTTTTTGATTCTGTTCATTGCGTTGCTTTCCCGCGCTTTTCAGCTGCAGGTCCTGTCCGGCGAGAAGTTGAAAAAACTGGCCGTCCGCCAGCACATCACTACGCTTCCCATTCATTCCGAAAGAGGCATGATCTATGACCGCAACGGCGAAAAACTGGCCATGTCGGTGCTGGCGGACTCTGTATGCGCGGATCCGACCCGGATCAGTGATCCGGCAAGAGTGTCGCGGGAAATCGCTTCCATCCTGAATATGGACCCGTCGGTCGTGCTGAAAAAGATTTCGGAGCCGAAAAGTTTCTGCTGGCTGGCCAGAAAGATTTCTTCCCAGCAGGCGCTGATGGTTGAATCCGCAAACCTGGAAGGGATTTTTCTGATCAAGGAACCGAAGCGTTTTTATCCGAACGGACAACTGGCGGCGCATTTGATCGGGTTTTCCGGATTTGACGCCGAGGGCCTGGAGGGACTGGAAAAAAAATATGACCCGTATTTGCGGGGGACGCCGGAAAAACTGACCTGGGCCAGGGACGCCAAGGGCAAAAAACTCTTTGTGCACGTTGAACATGATCCTTCCGCCAAAAGCGGGAGCGCCAATCTGGTGCTGACCATTGACAGCCGAATCCAGTATCTGGCGGAAACGCATTTGAAGGACGCCGTTCTGGAGAAGGGAGCGAAAGGCGGCGTGGCGATTGTCATGGATCCGAAAACGGGAGAGATTCTGGCGATGGCCAATGAAAAAGGATTCAATCCCAACAACATCAAAGGGCTGACGTCGGAAGCCTGGCGAAACCGCGCCATCACCGATTCTTTTGATCCCGGATCAACCTTTAAGCCCTTTCTGGTCGCCGCCGCCCTTGAAGAAAAAGTCGTCAAGGAGTCGGACCGCTTTTACTGCGAGAATGGACATTATCAGGTTGCCAACCGAGTGATTCGGGAAGCCAACCATAAAAAGCATGGTTATCTGGCCGTGCGGGACATCATTAAGTACTCCAGCAACATCGGCTCGGCCAAAATCGCGGAAAAGCTCGGCCGGGAAAAGTTTTATGCGTATATTAAAAATTTCGGTTTTGGCTCCCGGACGGGCATTGACCTGTCGGGCGAGGCGGCGGGTGTCTTGCAGCCCGTCAGGAGCTGGACGAGGGTGGATACGACCAACATCGGCTTCGGGCAGGGCATTTCGGTCACCGCCATTCAACTCATCACAGCGCTGTCGTCGATTGCCAACGGAGGCGTTCTGATGAAGCCCTATATCGTGAAAGGGCTCACCGATAAAAATAACCAGCCCGTCAAGATGTTCGCTCCGGAGGCCGTGCGCCGGGTGGTTTCTCCCGATACGGCCAGGCGCATGGCGGTTATGCTGACCGATGTGGTCGGGGCCGAAGACGGCACGGGAAAGAGAGCCCATATTATGAATGTCGCCGTGGCCGGAAAAACCGGGACCGCGCAAAAATATGATTTTAAGCGCGGCGCTTACTCCTCGGAAAAGGTGCGGACGTCGTTTATCGGATTTTTCCCCTCGGACAATCCGCAGGTGGTGATTCTGGTCATGCTCGATGAACCGCAGCGGGACAAATGGGGAGGCGTGGCCGCCGCGCCGGTGTTTAAAAACATCGGCGAGCAGATTCTCAACTGTTTCAAGACGAACATTCGCGAAGCCCCTGCGTTTGACCCCCAGCCGGTCCACGATCTGCAGTTGGTTTCGGCGGATGCTCCCTTGATGGAGGATTTGGCGGTTGAGAGCAATGAGATCGATGATGAATCCCGCATGCCGGATTTTAAAGGATTAACCCTTCGTGAGGCGTTGAAAATGGCGAGGTCCCGGTCGATAGAGCTTCGGGTATCCGGCAACGGCTGGGCGACCAAGCAGGTTCCCGCGCCCGGTTCGGATCTGGGCGAGGATCGGCTGTGTAAAGTTTTTTTTGAGATGAAGAACTGAGGGATGATGAAGCTTCGTCAATTACTGCAGGGAGTCCGGACGGTCCGGACGGAAACGGATCCGCAAGGCGATGTTTCATCGATTTGCTATGTCGCAGAGGCGTGCGGCCCGGGGTCGCTCTTTGTCGCGATTCCGGGCCTTGCCTTTGACGGCCACCATTTTATCGGCCGGGCCATCGAGCGGGGCGCGCGTTTCATTGTGCATCAGAAAGACATCGAGGTTCCCGACGGGGTCACGGCCGTTCAGGTATCCGACAGCCGCCGCGCGCTGGGCACGCTTGCCAAAAATTATTTTGGCGACCCGTCCTCCCGTCTGACCCTGATCGGCATCACGGGGACCAGCGGGAAGACCACCGTGTCCTATCTGCTGGAATCCATCCTGACGGCCGCCGGTTTTCGCTGCGGTGTTCTGGGGACCATCAATTACCGCTACAACGGCAAATTCTTTCCCGCTCCGAACACGACGCCGGAATCTTATGACCTGCAGAGAATTCTGAACGAGATGGCGGACGCCGGGGTTACGCATGTGATTGCCGAGGTCTCGTCGCACGCGCTGGATCTGAAAAGAGTTGACGACTGCGACTTTGATCTGGCTGTTTTTACCAATCTCAGTCCGGAGCATCTGGACTACCACAAGGACATGGAAGACTATTTCCGGGCAAAACAAAGGTTGTTTGCCGAGCTGCTGCCCCGAAGCCGGAAAAACCTTCCGTGTAAAGCCGTGATCAACGCGGACGATCCCCGGGGACGGCGGCTGATCGGCGAAATTTCCGTTCCGGTTCTTTCCTACGGTCTGGAAAATGCCGGCGGGGTGAGCGCACAGAACGCAGTTGTTTCGCTGCGCGGCATTCGGGCGGACATCCGTCTGAACGGGGAAAAAATACCGGTGTCCTCCGGGCTGATCGGCGGATTCAACCTGTCCAATATTCTGGCGGCTTGTGCCGCTGCGTCGGTTCTGGGGGCGGAACCTCGGGCCATTGCGGCAGGCATTCAAAACCTGTCGTTTGTTCCCGGGCGTCTGGAAAGGGTTGTTCCTTCGGGCGGCGTTCATGTTTTTGTCGATTACGCCCACAAGCCGGATGCCCTGGAGCAGGTCCTCCGGAATCTGCACGGTTTGAAGCAAAAAAGAATCCTGACGGTTTTCGGCTGCGGGGGAAATCGCGACCGCGCCAAAAGGCCGATGATGGGAGGCATCGCGACGGAATGGAGCGACCTGACGATTGTAACGTCGGACAACCCCAGGCGTGAAGATCCGCTGGAGATCATCCGTGAAATTGAAGCGGGGATCGACGAAACCAGGATCAGAAAAGCATCGCCGGAGGGCCTGGAATTTGACGCCGCCGGCCATGTCTACACGGTGCTTGCCGACCGGAGAGCCGCCATCGAAGCCGCTGTCCGGATCGCCCAACCGCAGGATATCGTCCTGATTGCCGGCAAGGGCCATGAAGATTATCAGATTCTGGGAACGAAAAAAGTGCCGTTTGACGACCGGCTGGCCGCCGCACGGGCTTTGCGGTTGAAGTTTTCCGGACGGATGTCTCCGGCGTTTTCGCTGGCCGAGGTGCTGGCCGCAACCGGCGGACGCCTGGCGGCGGGAGACGCCGATCAAACCGTTTACGGCATTTCCACCGATTCCAGACAAATCCGCCCCGGCAATCTTTTTGTCGCCCTTGCCGGGGAGCATTTTGACGGACACGCCTTTGTTGCAAAGGCCGTGGAAGAAGGAGCCGACGGCGTCCTGGTTGCCGATGCCGGCAAAATCAAGATCGGGACGGCCAATCAGCAGATCGGCGTGATTGAAGCGGCGGATACGCTGCGGGCGCTGGGGGATCTGGCCCATGCGCATCGGCGGCGTTTTTCCATCCCCGTCATTGCGCTGACCGGGTCTTCGGGCAAGACCACCACCCGCGAAATGCTGGCCTGCATTCTGGGGCAGGAGAAAAACGTTCTCCGGACGGAGGGGAACTTCAATAATCTGATCGGCCTTCCACAGACGCTTTTCCGGATGACGGATCAGCACGATGCGGCCGTTCTGGAAATGGGGACCAACACGCGCGGCGAAATCAAAAGGCTGACGCAAATCGCCGCGCCGGACATCGGTCTGATCACCAATGTCGGTCCCGCGCATCTGGCGGGGTTCGGCTCGGTGGAGGCCGTGCGGGAGGAAAAAGGCGATTTATGGCTGCACATGGATCCGGCAGGCACTGCCGTCGTGAATCTGGACGATGAGGCGGTGCGCCGGACGGCCGACCGATGGTCCGGACGGCGCGTGACCTTCAGCATGAGCGCCGGCGCCGACGTCGGCGTGAACGACATCCGCCGAAACGGCGCCCGGGGGGTGAGTTTTCATCTGCTGATGAACGGGCAGGCGCACAAGGTGGACATGAAAGTTGCGGGCCTTCATAACATTTACAACGCGATGGCCGCCGCCGCCGCGGCGTTGGCCTGCGGCGCCGGGGCCGAATCGATCCGACGGGGCCTGTCGATGTTTCAGCCGGTCGGCGGGCGCATGGAGATCCTCCGGCTGCAAAACGGCGCGTATCTGATCAACGACGCCTACAATGCCAACCCCGCCTCCGTGCGCGAAGCGCTGCTGACGCTCAGGGACCTGATGAATTCGCACGACGCTTTCGTGCTGCTGGGCGATATGCTGGAACTGGGCGACGCCGCGCCGGAGATGCACCGGAAGATCGGCCTGCTGTTGGCGACCATCGGCGTGGCGGCGGTTTTTCTTCAGGGGGATTTTGCGCAAGCAACCGCCGAGGGCGCACGGGAAGGCGGACTGGCCGCGGAACGGATTCTGTTTTTACAAGACGATGAGGAAGCCGTGGCTTTTTTGAAAAGGAAGCTGCGCAAAGGCGACTGGATTCTGGTCAAGGGCTCGCGGCGGATGAAAATGGACCGGCTGGCGGCGCGGCTGGGCGAAGCAATCGGCGTTGAAAAAGCAGAGGACCAGGAGGCGGCCCTGTAGGCGGGAGAAAAAATGATTTACGAATTTTTATATCCTTTGCACACGGTGTTTTCCTCCTTCAACGTATTCCGGTATATCACGTTCAGGACCATTTTCGCCTCCATCACGGCCCTCCTGATCTGTCTGGCGCTGGGAAGATGGTTTATTGAAAAGCTGCAGAAAATGCAGATTGATCAGCAGATTCGCGAGGACGGACCCCAAACGCATCTGGTCAAGAAGGGCACGCCGACGATGGGGGGCATGCTGATTCTCTTTGCGGTGACGGTCTCCACGATCCTGTGGGCGAACCTTTCCGTGGTGTATATCTGGCTGGTGCTGCTGGTTACCGTCGGGTTCGGCCTGATCGGCTTTCTGGATGATTACAGGAAGCTGGCTGTTCGGAATTCCCGGGGCGTGCCCGGGAAAGTCAGGCTGGCCGCTGAAATCATCATCGCCCTGTTCGTCGGGGTCGTTTTGTATTTCAAGCCGGGGTTCAGCGCGCAGGTGACGATTCCCTTCTTTAAGACGGTTTTGCCCAATCTGGGCTGGGGCTATGTCCTGCTGTGCGTTTTCATCATCGTGGGCGCGGCCAATGCCGTGAATCTGACGGACGGCCTGGATGGTCTGGCGACGGGGCCCGCGGGCATCTGCTTTGTCACCTATCTGCTGTTCGCCTATTTTGCCGGCAACGTCAAGGTTGCGCATTATCTGCAGATTCCTTATGTGCCCGGCGCGGGCGAGTTGTCCGTGTTCTGCGGAGCGTTCATGGGCGCGGCGCTGGGCTTTCTGTGGTTTAACGCCCATCCGGCGGAAATTTTCATGGGCGATGTCGGCTCTCTGTCGATGGGCGGCGCGCTGGGAACCGTGGCCGTCATCACCAAGCAGGAAATTCTTCTGGCGATTGTCGGCGGGGTTTTTGTGATGGAGACGTTTTCCGTCATTTTCCAGGTCGGTTATTTCAAGCTGACGGGCGGGAAAAGAATTTTCCGGATGGCGCCGATCCATCATCATTTCGAACTCAAGGGCTGGGCGGAGCCGAAAGTCATTGTCCGGTTCTGGATCATTTCGATCCTGCTGGCGCTTCTGGCGATCAGCACATTGAAGCTGCGGTAGGGAAAGCATGCAACTGGCAGACAGGAAAATAGCCGTGATCGGCATGGGGAAAACGGGCATTGCCGCCGCCGCGTTTCTGGGTGGAAGCGGAGCCGCCGTCGTGGCGGTCGATGAGAAACCCCGGGACCAGTGGGGCGGGGAGTTTGAACAAATCGCCCATCGGCCGTGGCTTGCCGTCGGACGCTATGACGAGACCTGCCTGGACGGCGTGGATCTGGTGGTGCCGTCTCCGGGGATCCCCCCCCGCCATCCCCTTCTGACGGCGGCGCAGCAAAAAAAGATTCCGATCTTGAGCGAGGTCGAGCTGGCCTGCCGGTTCATCCGCGTGCCGATCATCGCCGTGACGGGCACCAACGGGAAAACCACCACCACCACGCTGCTGGGCGAGATTCTGGCGCGCGCCGGGAAAAAAGTGTTTGTCGGCGGCAACATCGGGAATCCACTGATCGAATACGCCGGCGCCGCGCAGACGGATGATTTCATCGTCGCCGAAATCAGCAGCTTTCAGCTTCAGTGGATCGAATCGTTCCGTCCGCATGCCGCCATTCTGCTCAACATCACCTGCGATCATGTCAACTACCACGGGTCGTTTGAAGAATACCGCCGCATCAAGGGGAGAATTTTTGAAAACCAGCGTGAAAACGATCTGGCGGTTCTGAACGCCGAAGATCCGCAGCAGGAAGGCCTGGATGCTTCAATGCGGGCCTGCGTGGTCCGGTTCAGCTCCGTCCGGCCGCTTGCGCCGGGCCTTTGCCTGCAGAAGGATTCTCTGGTGTACAGCGGGCCCGACGGCACGGATGAGCGGTACCCTCTGGGGATGATCAGGATTCCCGGTCTGCATAATGTGGAAAACGTCATGGCGGCGGTGGCCGTGGCTCGCTTCTGCGGCTGTTCAAAGGAGAGCATCGTGGAAGCGGTGTCGCAGTTTCGGGGCCTGCCGCATCGGATTGAATTTGCCGGGGAAAAGCGTGCGGTTCAATTTTATGACGATTCCAAGGGAACCAATGTTGATGCCGTCGTGCGGGCGCTGCAAACCTTTTCGTCGCCGGTGATTCTGCTTCTGGGCGGACGGGACAAGGACGGAAATTTTGACGTGTTGCAGCCGATGCTGGGCGCCAAAACCAAACAGGTTGTCCTGTTTGGCGAGGCGCGCGACCAAATCGAGCCGCAGCTGGGCAATACGACGCCGATCGCGAAGGAAGCGACGCTGAAAGCGGCCGTCCTCCGGGCGTACCGGGACGCGAAACCCGGAGATATTGTGCTTCTGTCGCCGGGATGCGCGAGCTTTGATGCGTTTGCCAATTACAGGGAGCGGGGAAATCATTTTAAGGAAGTGGTCAGGAATCTTTAAATGGACGCTGCGAAAAAAGACGCCAATACGCCGGATGTTATTCTTTTGCTGGTCACCCTGATACTGGTAACCGTGGGCACGGCGATGATTTATTCGTCGAGCTCCATTCTGGCGATGGAAAAATTCAAAGACGGACAATTCTTTCTCAAAAAGCATTTATTTTTTGTATTCGCCGGCCTGGTGATCATGATCGTTATGACCAAAATTCCATACGAACAGCTCAAGAAGCTGGCGTACCCCGGCGTGATCGTCTCCGTGGTCCTGCTGCTGTTGCTTTTTATTCCGCACGTCGGCGTGAAGCGGGGAGGCGCGACCCGCTGGCTCAATCTGGGGGTGTTTTCCTTTCAGGTGACCGAACTGGTCAAGGTGGCCATGGTGCTTTTCCTGGCGCATCTGCTGACGAGAAAGGCGCGCCATTTGAAAAAATTCAGCCGGGGCGTTCTGGTTCCCCTGTCGGTGACGGCCGTGGTCATGGGGCTGATCATTCTTCAGCCGGATTTCGGAACGGTCGTTATTATCATGTCGATTTTGCTGTTGATGCTGTCTCTGGCCGGATCCCGGATCACCCATCTGGTGTTTCTGGGCGCGGCCTTTATTCCCGTGGGCATCTGGCTGATCATGAGCAAGGGGTACCGGATGGCGCGGCTGACGGCCTTCCTCGATCCCTGGAAAGACGCGGACAACACCGGTTTTCAGCTCATCCAGTCGCTGATTTCCTTTGGATCGGGCGGCGTGACGGGGCAGGGCATCGGCGACGGCATGCAGAAATTGTTTTATCTGCCGGAGCCGCATACGGATTTTATTCTGGCGGTGATTGCGGAGGAAAGCGGTTTTATCGGCGTGACGATCATTATTTTCATGTTCATTTTCTTTCTGCTGCGGGGCTTTATGATCGCTTTTCGCGCGCCGAATCTCTTTGGCACGCTGCTGGCCGCCGGTCTGACGATGCTGATCACGCTGCAGGCCTTCATTAACATCGCGGGGGTGATGGGGCTCATTCCCCTGAAGGGGCTCGCGCTTCCATTCTTGAGTTACGGCGGTACGTCGTTTGTCATGAGCATGATGACCGTGGGGATTCTGCTGAACATCTCCACGCAGAGGACCTGAGCGGCGAAAAGATAAAGAGGAGCAAAGCAGGCGCGCAGGCGGGGGAAAACCGGTGAGGATTATCATTGCGGGAGGAGGAACGGGCGGTCATCTGTTTCCCGGCATTGCCGTCGCGGAGGAGTTTCAGAGGCGCGACGCTCAAAACCGGGTGATCTTTATCGGAACCAGCAGGGGCATTGAATACCGGCTTTTGGAAAAGATGGGATACGAACTGAAGCTCATTGACGTGGAAGGGCTGAAGGGAAGGGGTTGGAAGGCATTGATCAAAAGCGTTTACGCGATCCCGGTCAGCATGATGCAGTCCAGGCGGATTCTCGCGGATTTCCGGCCCGATATCGTTTTGGGCGTCGGCGGATATGCCTCGGGTCCCGCCGTCATGGCCGCGTATCTGACGGGTTGTCCCACCGCCATTGCGGAGCAAAACGCCCTGGCGGGAAACACGAACCGCATTCTGGGGAAATTTGTCGATCGGATATTTCTGACCTATGAGCGGAGCAAAGGAAGATTTCCCGCCCGGAAAGTCCGTGTGACGGGCAATCCGGTCCGGGCGGCGTTTGCCGCGCGTCTGAAGGAAGCCCCGAAGACGCGCGCTTTTCGGCAGATTCTGGTGTTCGGCGGTTCGCAGGGAGCGGCGGCCATCAACAAAACGGTCGTGGCCATGCTGCCGATGCTGCAAAAGATCAAAGACCGGGTTCGGGTGGTCCACCAGACCGGAGACAGAGACCTGGCGATGGTCCGGCAGGCGTATGAACAGGCCGGCGTGGAAGCCGATGTTCAACCGTTCATCGTCGATATGGCGTCGGCCTATGCGGCGTCCGACCTGATCATCTGCCGGGCCGGAGCGACGTCGCTGGCGGAAATCACGGCGGCGGGAAAGGCGTCCGTGCTGATCCCCTTTCCGTACGCGGCCGATGATCATCAGACCGAAAATGCGCGGGCAATGGTCGAAGCCGGCGCGGCGGCCATGATCCGGGAGAGCGATCTGACCGCCGGGGCCCTGTATTCGCTGGTGGCGTCCCTGCTGGGCGACGACAATAAATTACGGGGCATGGAAGAGAAATCCAAAGCGCTGGGCAGGCCCGATGCCGCTGCCAGAATGGTCGATGAGTGCATCAAGCTGGCGGCGGAAAACCAACATTCAACAGGATAAAAGGAAAATGAGCAAAGACCAGGAAACCGGATTCATGCAGCGTAAAGTCAAGCGCATCCATTTTGTCGGCATCGGCGGCATCGGAATGAGCGGCATCGCCGAAGTGCTGCTGAATCTCGGATACGGCATCAGCGGATCGGACGTCCAGTCCTCCGACACGACGAAGCGCCTGCAGCAGCTGGGCGCAGCCGTTGCCGTCGGGCATGCGGCGGAAAACATCGCCGGCGCGGATGTGGTGGTCACATCGACCGCCGTCAAGGCGGACAATCCGGAAGTTCTGGAAGCGCATCGCAAGAATATTCCGGTGATTCCCCGGGCGGAGATGCTGGCGGAGCTGTTAAAGATGAAATTTTCCGTGGCCGTTTCCGGCAGCCACGGCAAGACCACGACCACCTCGATGGTTTCGACCCTTCTGGCGGAGGGCGGACTGGATCCCACGATGGTGATCGGCGGCAAACTGGCCAGCATCGGATCCAACGCCCGTCTGGGCGGCGGAGACATTCTCGTTGCGGAGGCGGACGAGAGCGACGGATCGTTTTTGAAGCTGTCGCCGACGATCGCCGTCATTACCAATATCGACCGCGAGCACCTGGACTATTATCCGGGCATTGAAGAAATCAAGGACGCTTTCCTGAAATTTGCCAACATGGTTCCCTTTTACGGCTGCACGGTGATGTGCGTCGACAACGAGCATGTGCGCGCCATTGCCCGCTCGATCAAACGCCGCGTGATTTCGTACGGTATTTCGCAGCCGGCGGATTATACGGCGAGCGACATCCGGCATTCCGACGCCGGAACCCGCTATGCCCTGTCTTACAGGGGCGAACCCCTGGGCGACGTTGCCTTGATGGTGCCGGGCCTCTTTAATGTTTACAACTCCATGGCCGCCATTGCCGTGGGGCGAGAACTGGGTCTGGAGATGGCGACCCTTTGCAAAGGACTGCTGGCTTTTTCCGGCGTGCAGCGGCGGCTTGAAGTCAAGGGGGAGAAGGCCGGGATCACGGTGGTGGATGACTACGGCCATCACCCGACGGAAATTATGGCCACGCTGGCGGCGGCGCGCCAGATGCGGCGAGGCCGGCTGATCGTCGTGTTTCAGCCCCACCGCTTTACGCGGACCAAAGCGCTGTTCGACGAATTCACCAGGGCGTTCGGGGACGCGGACGTGCTGGTGCTCAACGATATTTATCCGGCGTCGGAGACGCCGATTCCCGGCGTTCATTCCGCGGCGCTGTGGGTGGCGATCAAGGAGGGGGGGCATCCCTGCGTGGAATACATCGCCCAGCCGCAGGGCACGATCGAATTTCTGCTGGCCAATGCAAAGCCCGGGGACACCGTCCTGACGCTGGGCGCGGGCAGCGTGTATAAAATCGGCGAGGCGTTTCTCGCGCGGCTCAAAGAGGGAACGAAGAATCCATGACCGGTCATTTGAAAATTTCCGCGGCGCTTCAGGGCGCGAATGTCGGCAAGGTATGGTTTGACGAGCCGATATCGCGCCACGCTTCGCTGAAACTCGGCGGCCGGGTGGACGCGCTGGTGATGCCCGAAAGCGAAGTGCAGCTCGCGGAACTTGTGCGCAGACTGAAGGAGAATCATCTTCCGTTTCTGCCGGTCGGGAATCTCACCAATATCCTCGTGCGCGACGGCGGGTACCGCGGCGCCCTGATCTCGCTGCGCGGCCTGGACAGGGCCGTGTGCGCGCCTGCGGAAAACGGGCGGTTCCGGATCGAAGCGCAGGCAGGGGCCGCGCTGGGCAGGATTGTCGGGCTGGCCGCCGATCATGAACTGACGGGTCTGGAGTTTTGCGCGGGGATTCCCGGCAGCGTCGGCGGGGCCGTCTGGATGAACGCCGGCGCGTTCGGATCCGAAATCAAGGACGTGCTGGTTTTCGCGGATTTGATCGACGGCGAAGGAAAGAAGAAAACCCTGCGGCGCGAAGAGATCGCGTTTGCCTACCGCAAATCCAATTTGCCCGCAAATGTCATTCTCTGCGCGGCGTGCTTTTCCTTGTCGAAAGGCCATCCGGCGCAGATCCGGGATCGGATGGCGGAAATTGTGAAATGGCGTCAGGAAAAACATCCCCTGCAGTATCCCAGCGCCGGGTCGGTTTTTAAAAATCTTCCGGGCATGCCGGCGGGCCGACTGATCGAAGAGCTGGGCCTGAAGGGCCGGCGGCTGGGCGACGTGCAGATTTCGAAGAAGCATGCCAACTTCATGATCAACAAAGGGCAGGGCACGGCGTCCGACATGCTGAAGTTGATCCGGCTGGTGCAGGAAACGGTTCAAAAGGAAAGAGGTTTTTTCCTGGAGACGGAAATTGTCGTCATCGGAGAAGAATCGTGAGTCGAAAGATAAAAGTCAGTCTGGAAGCCAGAAAAAACCGCCTGCGACGGCGTCTGATCGGGGCGTTGAACGAATCGCTGGGGGCTTTGGGCCTGCTGGCTGTCGCCGTTGTCATCAGCGCCCTGTTTATTTATCTTTACGGCGCGCTGCTGAGCGCCCCCGCGCTGGAAGTCAGGGAAATCTCCGTTCGCGGAGTGAAAGAGCTGACGGAAAAGGACATCCTGCAGCTGGCGAACATTCAGCCGCGCTGCAATCTTCTGGCGGTCAACACGGATGCCGTGGCGCGGCGAATTGCCGCCAATCCCTGGGTCAAAAATATTTATGTCGGCCGCGAGCTGCCGGGTCGGCTGGTGCTGGACGTGCGCGAACGGAAGCCGATTGCGCTGGTCAAGCAAACCGGGAATTTTTACCTGATGGACGCGGGAGGCTTTATCTTCAAAAAATTAAGCCGGACGGATGATGTTGATCTGGCGATTCTGACCGGCGTGAACCTTCAGAACAAACCGTCCCCCCTGCTGGCCGAAGCGCTGAAGCTGCTGGAAACCCTGTCCGCCGATTCGTATGCGTCTCTGGGGACCATTTCCGAAATTCATATCGACGAGGTGTTCGGCCTGTCCGTCCTGACCGACCGGGGACTGCATTTAAAGCTGGGGCGTGACAACTTTACAGGCAAGGTGCAAAAACTTGATATTGTTCTGGCGGACCTGGAAAAGCGGGGGATGAAGAACGGCCGTTTGTTCGTGGACCTGGCCGACATTTCCAAGGTGACCGTTCAGCGAAAGGACGAGCCGGGAAAGGCCCAGGAGCAGAAGAAAGGACCGCAGTACAGAATATAGGCAGTGACGGGGAAGGGTGAGATTATGGGAAAGAAAAGCAACGTTCTGGTGGGAATTGATATTGGAACGACCAAAACCATTGCGATTGTCGGCGAGGTAAAACCAGCCGGCATTGACATCATCGGCGTGGGGATCACGCCCGCCAAGGAACTGCGCAAGGGGGGTGTGGTCAACATCGACAGCACCGTCGAGGCGATCAAGAAGGCCGTGGAGGACGCCGAGCACATGTCCGGCTGCCGCATCAACTCCGCCTATGTCGGGATTGCCGGCAGCCACATCAAAGGACAGAACTCGCTGGGCATTGTCGCCGTAAAAGGCCGGGAAGTCGGCGAAGACGCCCTGCAAAGGGCGATTGAGGCTTCCAAGGCGATCGCCATTCCCGTGGACCGGGAAATTCTGCATACGCTGCCTCAGAGTTACGTGGTGGACGGACATGACGGCATCCGCGATCCGCTGGGGATGTCGGGCGTGCGGCTGGAAGCCAAGGTGCATATCGTGACGGGCGCCGCCGCTTCGATTCAAAATGTGGTCAAATCCGTCAATCGCGTGGGCCTCGACATCGAAGATGTCGTGCTGGAGCAGCTGGCGGCCAGCGAGGCCATTCTCAGCCCCGATGAAAAGGACCTGGGCGTTGCCCTGATCGACATCGGCGGGGCGACTACGGGGATGGCCATCTTTGCGGAGGGAAGCATCAAGCACACGGCCACACTTCCGGTGGGCGGCAACTTCCTGACCACGGACATCGCCACGGGTCTGCGAACGCCGTTTGCCGAGGCGGAGAAAATCAAGCTGAACCACGGCTGCGCCATGACGTCGATGATCCCGAAGGAAGACGTTATTGAAGTGCCCAGCGTGGGCGGCCGGGAAGCCCGGATGGTGTCGCGGCAGATCCTGGGCCGGATTGTGGAGCCCCGCATGGATGAAATTCTGAATATGGCGCTCAAGGAAATCGTGCGTTCCGGATACGAAGACCTGCTGGCGGCGGGCATTGTGCTGACCGGCGGCTCGTCGCTTTTGCCCGGCATCAACGAAATGGCGGAGCAGATTTTTGACATGCCGGTGCGCCGCGGGTGTCCTTCCGGCGTCGGCGGTTTGAGCGATGCGGCCAACTCACCGGCCTTTGCGGTCGGCGTTGGTTTGATTGTTTACGGCAGTAAAAATATTCCCAGCGATTCCGTCTATCGGAAAACGGGGAATGTATTCGGCGAATATTTCAAAGCACTCAAAAAATGGTTTCTGGAATTTTTCTAAACAAAGAAGGGGGTGTGCATGTTTGAATTAACGGAAGAATGCATCGAGAATTCGGCAAGAATCAAAGTGGTGGGCGCGGGCGGCGGCGGCGGGAACGCCGTCAATACCATGATCTCCTATACGCTGCGGGGCGTCGATTTTATCATCGCGAACACGGACGCCCAGGCGCTGGGAGCGTCCAGCGCGCCCGTGAAAATCCAGATCGGAGCGGAGGTGACCAAGGGCCTGGGCGCGGGCTCCAATCCGGACATCGGCAAACAGGCGGCGCTGGAATCCCGAGATGAAATCCGCCGGCACCTGGAAGGGGCGGACATGATCTTCATCACGGCGGGCCTCGGCGGAGGGACCGGCACGGGCGCGGCGCCGGTGATCGCGGAGGTGGCCCGGGAATGCGGCGCGCTGACCGTTGCCGTGGTCACCAAGCCCTTTCAGTTTGAAGGCAAAAGAAGAAATGCGCAGGCGGAAGACGGCATCGTGCAACTGCGCGACGTGGTCGACACCCTGATTGTGGTTCCCAACCAGAGGCTGTTGAGCCTGGGCGGGCGGGGGCTTTCACTGCTGGACGCCTTCAAGAAGGCCGATGATATTCTCTATCAGGCCGTAAAAGGCATCTCCGATCTGATCATTGTCCCCGGCCTGATCAACCTTGACTTTGCCGACGTCAAGAACATCATGAGCAGCATGGGCATGGCGCTGATGGGCACCGGCACGGCCAGCGGCGAGAACCGGGCCGTCGAGGCGGCCCAGCGGGCGATTTCCTCGCCGCTTTTGGAGGACAACACCATCCAGGGCGCGCAGGGCATTCTGCTCAGCATCACCGGCGGACCCGACATGAGCCTGTACGAAGTGAACGAGGCCTCGTCCCTGATTCAGGCCGAGGCGCATGAGGATGCCAATATCATCTTCGGCACGGTCATTGACGAAAACATGAAGGATGAAATCCGCATCACCGTGATTGCGACGGGCTTTGAGGACGCCCGGAAGAAACAGGCCCCCTCCAACGTGACGCATCTTGGCGGCTTCCGGCGGGAAGATCTGTCAACGCCGGCGTTCCTGCGCAGGAGCAAATCCGGCGACCCGGCCAATGTGGTGACGATGGGCGCGGGCGACGAAAACGAAAACGTGGATATCGATATTCCCACGTTCCTGCGCCGGCAGGCGGACTAGGAAAACATCGTGGCTGTCCGGATGAGGGCTGGAGCGCGCGGGAGGCCATGAACGGTCCATGAACTGGAAGGAAAAGAAAAAATACGAGACCCTGCTGGCTCGTGAGCGGGGCGTCGTGAAAAAAGTCTGGGGAACCGGCCTGACGGTTTGCCTGGCCTATCCCAATCTTTACCGGATCGGCATGGCCAATCTCGGCTTCCAGACGGTTTACAAAATCATCAACGAGCTCCCCTCCTTTCTTTGTGAGAGAGTGTTTCTGCCCGCCGGCGGCGACGCCGAATACGCCGCCGGCGCGGTGGAACTGCTCAGCCTGGAAAATCAAAAGCCTCTTCGTGATTTTGATGTCCTGGCGTTTTCCGTTTCCTTTGAGAACGATTACCCGGCCATCCTGAAAATGCTCGCCCTGGGCGGCATTCCGCTCTGCGCGAAGGACCGCGCGGACGGTCACCCGCTGGTGATCGGCGGCGGCATCGCGCTGACCCTCAATCCGGAGCCCCTGGCGGATTTCTTCGACGCTTTTCTGACCGGAGAAGCCGAAGAGACGCTGCCCGGATTTGCGCGGATGCTGGCCGAAGCCCGGCCGTCCGGCCCCGGCCGGGAAGCCCTGCTGGCGTCTTTGCAGAAGAAAATGCCGGGGGTGTATGTTCCTTCTCTTTATGAGGTTCAGTATTTTCCGGACGGTAGAATCCGCGGCATGGCGCCGCGCCTGAAGGGCCTGCCTGAGAAAATCAGAGCAGCCCCGGTCAAAAATATTGACGCTTTTTGCACGACGGAGGTTGTCAGCAGCCCCGACGCGGAAATGGCGGACATGTTTCTGATTGAAGTCAACCGCGGTTGTCCGCATTTCTGCCGTTTCTGTGCGGCGGGACACGTTTATGCCCCGCCCCGTTTCCGCAGCTATGAAAAAATTACGCAGGCCATTGATCATGGTCTGAAAGCGAAAAATAAAATCGGTTTGATCGGCACGGCGGTTTCGGACCATCCCGATCTGGCAAAAATCTGCCGGTATATTGTGAACCGCCAGGCGCAGGCCGGCATTGGCTCGCTGCGCCTGGACAAGGTTGATGAAAGCGTTGTGGAGATGCTCAGAGCCGGCGGCATCGAGACGGTCGCCCTCGCGCCGGAGGCGGGAAGCCAGCGTCTGCGGGATCTGCTGCGCAAGGGCATCACCCGGGATGATATCCTGCAGGCCGTGCGGCTTTTGATCGACTGGGATATTTCCAATCTCCGGCTGTATTTTATGGCAGGGTTGCCCACGGAAACGGAAGAAGACATCGACGCCGTCATTGAGCTGGCCAAAACCATCCAGCACACGGCGCTGGCCCACACAAAAGGAAAACGAAAATTCCGGCGCATCACACTCAGCATCAATCAATTCATCCCCAAACCGCATACGCCGTTCCAATGGCGCCCGCTTGGGGATGTTCAGGAGGTGGGGCGCAGAATCAAAAAGATCACCCACGCATTTCGTGCCGACAAGCAGATCAACGTCATTGCCGACGTTCCGAAGTGGGCCTACGTGCAGGCGCTTTTGTCCCTGGGGGACCGGCGCGTCGGGGGAATTCTCGCGGCCGTCCATCGCCTGAACGGCAACTGGATGCGGGCGCTCAAAGAGGTGACCATCAATCCCGACTTCTACGTCTATCGTCAGAAGGATGTAAATGAAGTTCTGCCGTGGGATATTATCGAAGCCGGCCTTCCCAAAAAGGTATTGATCAAAGAATATCAAAAGGCTCTGCCGGATTGATCTTGCCTCCCGTTCAAAGGACTTCCGGAACCATGATTCCTGGTCAAGGATTGATATATTGTCCGAGGCTATTTACGATGTCTTTGCCCCGATTGAGGCTGTCGGTTTTATGCCTGAAGAGTGGGATAAACAAACATCGCCGCTCTATGATTACGCAAAGCAGGGTGAAATTTTATACGCCGCATGACAATGTCGATGTTATGATGATTCTCCTTATTTTCATTGAGGAAGGCCATAAGGTAACAGTGTCCCGTTCAGTCTTCTGAGGTTTTTAGTAAATCACAAAATTGTCTGTTCATTTTCAACCCAGATTTTCCATTAGATGATTTTGATCGAATCAACTGATTTGCGCGTGATAGTAGTTGAAAGAACGAACGTAACATGCTCTAATGGAAACCATTAGAAATACA
>JAAZOZ010000175.1 GCA_012797505.1 Smithella sp.
CAACGACCAGGGTGTGAGCAACACAAAGGTCGAGTTCATGGAGATGGGCGTGTATCCGAACAAGATGGTTTGTTCGGCCATCGCAGCCGTTGGCGAAACCTCCATCGCGGTTGACTATCCCGCCTATGCGCACCGAGACAACCTGATCCTGAACACGCGCACGGGCGAAATCTACCTGATGGCGGAAGACCTTGGCGGAACGACCAATGCGGGCTTTATCAAGGTCACGGCCCATAAAGGCTCTGGCGGCATTGAGGCGGCTACGGCTGTCAACGATGTCTTGCTGATCCTGCCGGAAGCCCACGCCGAAGGCGAGCCGGTTCCCGATGGCTACAGCATGAAGCCCGAGTTCCTGTACACCTACATCATGCAGTCCGATATGTCCTGCGGTCCCTACACGGACATCGCGGAGGCCCAGGGCGAGTATGGCGAGAAGCAGATTGCGATCAACCGCAAGCTCAAGTGGATCGAGTGGAAGCAGAAGAAGGCTTTGGCTTTCTACTTCGGTGCCGAGCAGCGCGAGACGACTTCGGCCTCTGGCCCCCGTCGCCACACCATGCGCGGCCTGCGCAACTGGTACACCACCAACCGCATCGACTATAGCGCGGTCACGGGTGGCGTCAGCCTCTCCAGCATTGGGGAACTCATGCGCAACGTGACGATGATCGGAGCATCCAGCGACTCCAAGCTGTGCATGGCCGGTCAGAACGCGATGGTGACGGCTTCGGCTCTGCCCGCCACGGCGATCCGCACCGACATCAACACCGAGAAGTGGGGCTGGGCGATCAAGACCATCGTGACGACCTTCGGCACGCTGGGCTTGCTCTACGAGCCTGTGTTCTCTTCGGAGAACGGCCTTGCAGATGTGATGTGTGTCATCGACACCAAGCACACCAAGATGCTCCACCTGAACGGCCTCAGGGACCGCATGTACCTCGATGTTGGCAGCAAGCGCGACATTCATAACATGGAAGACGTTATCTCGGGCACCTTTGGCCTGCGCGTCAACCATGAGAAGACTGGCGCTTGGGGCTACGGCATCGTCTAACCTCTTGGCAAAAGGCGGGGGCCGCGTAAAAGCGGCCTCCGCCCGATGCCAACACAAGGAGAGCGGCAATGGCTGATTCTTATTACACATCGAAGGGTGCGGCGGTCACGAACGCGGTTGCGCTTGAATCGCAATCCACGGGCGCGAACGTCCCAACCCTCTCCGAGATCATCCATCCTGACTCCGATGGCATTTTTCATGTGAAAGAAAGCGATCCCAAGGCGGCGGACAAAAACCTTCGCATGGTTGCGTATCAATCTGTCAACGCAGCGGTTCTCGGCCCATACAACAGCCGTGCCCTTGCGTTGGCCGCACAGGAAGAGTCATCGTAAAAAGAAAGCCAGGAGGAAATCTACATGGAAAAGATCAAGGACAAATACTACGCGATTCTGGATCGCTATGAGGACATTGTTGAAGACGATGGGGCCGTGCGCCAGCGCATTGCAAAGCCCGTATTCCGCGATGGCCTTTGCGTGTTCCGGCGCGCGCCTGCGGTGAGCGGCAACGTCATCATCGAACAGGAGAAGTGCCACGTTATCCGCCCCAATCAAGGGGGGATCTATTCGATTGCGGGCAATGATCCGTACATCGAGGAGAAAGCCCTTGCGATGTCGCGGTACATGGAGAAGCACCCGATTATCGGTCCTTTCGATTCCATGAAGGATGCCATGATTGCACAGAACGATGCGCGGCCAAAGACGGAAGCCGAAAAGCTCGCCGCCGAAAATGCCGAGCTTCGCGCTCAACTTGCAAAGCAAAAGAAAGGTTAGGTAGCTATGGCTTTTGAGTATTTCATCATCAAGGATCAGTGGGCCACCGGCCCCATGCCCGAAGACGTTAAGCGAGTGAACCCCGAGCGCGACGAGATCGTGTATAAGGCGGTTGACACGCTAGACAGCGAGGAATCCGGTACTTTGGCGAATCCGAAGCGTCCGATCTACAAGTCGGTGCGCCCCAACGCCGAGGGCATCTACATCACGGACGATCTCGATGCGCAGGATGCGCTCGACGACCTGGTGACTGCTCGCCCTGACAAGTAGGCCTGTCCTTACGAGTCGCATGCGCTGGCGAAGGCTGCCGTTGCGGCCAACACTCCGCTTACGACTCACATTCCGCGTCCCGACGAGTCGGAATAGCGCGGAGGAGGGGATTGCTGAATGCGTGGCGTATCGAGGCGCAAACCTTATGCGCCACGCTTTCCTATTATATGATTTACAGGGACGGACAGGACACATGAACAGAAAAACGCTAGTAGCATTATTGGGAATTGGCCTAATTCCGTCCCTGCTTTTTGGGCAATACTACAGGATGGACGTCGATCTCCAAAATCCGGGAGAGAACCGCGTTATTGACCGCGTGTTTACCGGGAACACGGTCGGCCTGGATGTCGGATTTTGGGATGGGGATTCGCCTTTTGCCGTCACAAACTGGACGGTATGGTTCAAGTACGGCGACGGTCAGTATGCAACAAACGACATGCAGTCTATTGCGGGCGTAACGTCGAGCAATCGAGTCGTATTCAATGCTGTTTCAAACGTGTTTTATTCGCCGAACGAAAACTATTATTTTTCCATTTTCGGCACAAACGACGCCGGGCGAAGGGCGACATTTGCAAGGGGGCGGCTTATCGAGGAATATGACCCGGCGGCATCCGAAGGAATCGGGACTTCATCGAACGGAATCTACTACCATGCCGTTTCGTGGGAAACCATTACCGGCGATCCTGAAAGCAATACTGGCCTGGTTGCTTTTGTGGAGAGCCATGCCGGCGCTGAACCCCTCTGGACCGCAGCCAGCAACCGCGTGCTGTACGTGGGCGACGTCGCTGCCGTGGCCTACGGCATCGGCACGAACGAGGCGTACCGGGGCGACTGGGGGGCGGCGGTCAGCAACGCAGCCGTGCTGCGGAGCATCGCGACCGTTCCGGCGTCCGATGCCTATTCAGCGCCCGCTTCGGAAAGCCTGCCGTTCGTCGTCACAAATACCGGCGCGTTGACCCTCTCCGGCCTGACGGACGGCAGCATCGGCATTCGGATGACGACAACCAACGCCAGCGGAGTTGCGCTGTATGCCGCCGTGGTGAAGGACGGCGACGGCGAAACCTTGGCGACGATCCATCCGGCTTGCGACGGAAGCGAACAGTCCGCCCGCTGGCCGTGGAACGCATCGGAAACGCTGACGGTAGAGGCAACCGGCATCGCATCGCCGGTCGAAGGAGCGGAATCCGCAATTATCACGGCGGTGCAGGTCGAGACGTGGGCGGACGTTTCGCTCGTCGGGCGGACGAACGATCTTGCCGACCAGCACCTCTACGTCGATTATCCTGCTGCGACCAACGAGGCGGCAAACCGGGCCTATGCCGACGATGCCGCCGACGCGGCCCTTGCGCTGGCCTTTGGCGAGATCGAAACGGCGACGTTCAACCGCGATCTGGCCGGGTACGTGCAGCGCTGGAATCCGCGCTTCGATACCGTCGCGGCCAGCAACAGCCTGTCCACGCTTTATGGCGGATCGACCGCCCTGCGGCTGGACGGCGCGGGCGCGGCCGTCGTGCCGGAAATCCGGGCGTTCGCGGTCGAGTCCGGGGAAGTCGCCACGCTGACGGTGTGGAATAGCGGCGGCGCGACCAATCTCGTGCCGGAAGTGACGACAAACCTTATAACGGGGATTTGGGAGCGCAAGCCTGAAAGC
>JAAZOZ010000176.1 GCA_012797505.1 Smithella sp.
ACCCATCCGGGCTGGTAATTGATGCCCTGCGCCGCGTTGCGCGCGTAAATCAGCGATTCGACGATCTGGCCGCTCGCCACCGCCGCGCCGTCCGTCTTCACCGCGAGCCCCATCCAGGCGCCGGCCACCAGCGGCTGATTGGAAAGAAATTCCGTCGCGACAAAGGGGAGAATGATCAGTTCGACCACGGCGAAAATGACGACCAGCGACGAGACCATGATCGGCACGATCGGCCGGGCTCGGATGGCGCCGCCCGTCGCAATCGAGGCGGAAACGCCGCAGATGGAAATGCCGGAGGCCAGCGGCGCCGACCATTCACGGCTGAACTTGAAGAATTTCCGGGCGATCAGATAAACCACGGCCCAGTAAATGAGGTAGGCTTCAATGATGGCGCAAAGGCCCCGGAACATCATCGACGTCGCCAGCCCCAGTTGTTCGGCCGATTTCACGCCGAGGCCGACGCCCATGATCACGATGGCTGTTTTGATGAACCATTCCGGCCGGGCCGCCTCCTTAAGCGAATCGGCGAACTTCGGCATGAAGTTGCCGATGAAGAGGCCGACCAGCAGCGCCAGAATCAGCCCCGCCTCACCGGTCAATTTCAGCGACCAGTCCAGCTCGAATTTTTTCATTTCCGCGGGCGTCTGCGCGGCGATGACGGCATAATGTCCGACAATCGTACAGATGTAGGTCAGCCAGAAAATCACCGTAAAGCCGTAAATAAATTTTTTCAGATTGTACCCCAGGGCTTTGGCGCCCACCAGTAGGACCGCCATCACGGCCAGATAGGTTAAAATGATGGATATCAAAGGATGGAGCCCCGCGTAGGCTTTGGATGCAGGCGCGATCGATTTGGAAAACGCCGTCCAAACTTTGGGGGTGACGGCCCACCCCAGAAGATCCAGCCCTACCAGTGAGCCAAGCGAGAGAATAAAAATAAACAGCCCCAGCCACACCGACCACCAGTCTTCGGTCTTTAAAAGACCTTGTTTGTTGCCCATAACGACCTCCTTTATTATAAACGGTTTAATCATGGCTTGCGGAGCGAGGGAAACATCTTTCCCGCCTCTGCAAAAATCAATACGCCTGCTGCCTTCAAACGGAAATTGATGAATTCTTTTTGCGCCCGGTCCGCCGATTTTGCGTTTGAGCCTGCAAGCAATTTTTATCAGGCCATACCCGCCGGACTGTTAGCCGTTGCCGGTTGCGCTTCGGGCGAAACCCTCCTTAAGGTATGGATGCAATGGATTTAAAGTCAGCGCCGGAAATTGTCTTGAAGCGTTTGAGAAAGCGGAGAAAAAAAACGAGCAAAGAGATGCCGGAAAATACCGTCGAATTTTCCTGATGCCGGATGGTGTCTCAAAAACCGTCATAAAACTCTCCCACGGGCTGGAAGTTCACAGATCAGTTTCGTCAACGATTCATGCCAATGAGCCTCACATATCAGAGATGGCCTTGAATGTCAAAAAGAAACAGAAGGAAAGACGGCCAATGTCCCGGCAGCGGTCCCCCCCCACACACAATATTTCACCTTGACTTTTTCTTGCCTGTCTATACAGTCTTTCCAAGAAAACTTTGGACAGCCGATGATCGAAAATCTAATCAGCAACTTATCCGCCAACTTGCAGGGTTCCGTCGGACTTTCCTTCGTGGCCGCTTATCTGGGCGGCGTGCTGATCAGTTTTACCCCCTGCACGTATCCGCTGATCCCTCTTACGGTCGGCTTCATCGGCGCCCAGGGATCCGGATCGAAGCTGCGCGGATTTCTGCTGTCTGTGTTGTATGTGTTGGGGCTTTCCGTCACCTACGCCGCGCTGGGGGCGGCGGCGGCCTGGTCGGGAAGACTGTTCGGACAGATGCAGACGACGCCGCTCGTGTATTGGATCATGGCCAACATTTGTCTGGTGATGGGGTTGGCCATGCTCGATGTTTTTAAAATTTCTCTTCCCGTGCCGCAAAAAATGGCGGCCTATTCCGGCGGCGGGAGGAAGGGCTTCCTCCCCAGCTTTCTGTTGGGCGCGGCTTCCGGGTTTGTGATCGGCCCCTGCACCGCGCCGGTGCTGGGGGTGTTGCTCGGTTTTGTGGCGCTGAAAACCCATGTGGTCATGGGCATCGGCCTGTTGTTTGTTTTTGCCTTCGGCATGGGGACGCTCCTGATTCTGGCCGGCACGTTTGCCGGCCTGATTGCGGCGCTTCCGCGGTCCGGCCGATGGATGACGATGGTCACCAGGGCTTTCGGTGTTATTTTGATTGGCGCGGCCGAATATTTTCTGTATACTGCCGGCACACTTTCTTTTTAGCGAAAAGGGTCATCATGTACAAAAACAGCATTGTCCTGGCGCTGGTTTTCTTTCTGGTTCTGGCCGTTGTGTCGGCTTCCCGGGGTCAGTATATTCCCAACGCGCCGTTCAAGCCGCAGGCTTTTGCCGCTCCGGATTTCACCCTCAAAGACCTGCAGGGCCAAACCTTTCGCATGAGCGCCCAGCGCGGCAAGCCGGTGCTGATCTTTTTCGGAACCACCTGGTGTCCGGGGTGCAGGGCCGAGATTCCAAAATATAAAAAGGTTTACGAGACGTATTCGCCCAAAGGACTGGAAGTGATTTACATCAACATCATGGAGCCGGCCAAAAAAGTCGCGCGATTCGCCCAGGCCAATGCCCTGCCTTACCGGACGCTGCTGGATGAGAACGGATCCGTCGGCACGGCGTACAACGCGATCGGTGTTCCCATGATGATCCTGGTGGATAAAGACGGCGCCGTTGTGAAAGTCGGCTTCAGCTCCTCGCAAATGCCGTTGGACAAAGTGTTGCCGGTAAAATAAAATACCACGTGTTTTCCGGCGCGGTGTGTGTCCGGAAGGCGACCGGACGCCATCGATTCCCCTGTTGAAGGATGGACCCATGACCACAAGCAACTGGTTTGCCGAATTTTCCAAGTCCGAAACCGATCGCTGGATCGGCGGTGTGTGCGGCGGTTTGGGAGAGCACACGCCCGTTCCTTCGTGGGTGTGGCGTTTGCTGTTTGCCCTGCTGGCTGTTGGATTCGGGACCGGATTCCTTCTCTACCTTCTGCTTTGGATTTTCGTTCCACGCAAGGCCCAAACAGGGTGAAGCCGAACAGAGATCAAAGGATTTTTTGAAACAGGAAAGGGTTAACCATGAAATTTCGGGACGATATTTATATTTATGAGTGGGCAAACTATTTTGACAACAACTGCAACAGCTATTACATCGGCGGCGGCGTACAGGCGCTGATTGATCCCGGCCTCACCCGCTATCTGCCGGACCTGCTCAACCAGATGGCGAATGACGGCATTAAGAAGAAAGACATCCGGTATGTGATCAACACGCATTCGCATCCCGATCATTTTCAGGGCTCCGAGCTTTTTGACCAGGAAAAGGTAAAAATCGCCCTGCACCGCAAGGAAATGGACTTCCTCAAAGGCGTCGGCGGCGAGCTGTACGGTCTGTTCGGCATGACGATTCCGCAAATGCAGATTAACCTGCAACTGGAGGACGGCCGGCTCGAACTGGGCGATCAGACCTTTCGGGTCATTTCCATTCCCGGACACACGCCGGGGTCTATCGGTCTTTACTGGCCGGCAAAGAAAGTCCTCTTCTGCGGCGATGTGGTATTTCAGCAGAACGTCGGCCGCACGGATTTTCCCGGCGGCAACGGCGCTCTGTTGAAAAGGAGCATCGTGGCGCTGTCCGATCTGGACATCGATCTGCTTCTGCCCGGCCACATGGGCATTATCGAGGGGCACGACAAAGTTCAGGACAATTTCAACATTATTATTCAGAACATTTTTCCCTACATTTAAGGAGGGCAAACGCAGGGAGCGGCCGGCGGCCGTTTTCCTGAGAACGGGGGGGGATCGGCGCCGCATGGCCAATGAGGGAAACAAAGTCATCTACTCCATGATCGGAGTCAGCAAGGTTTACGACAAGAAACCCGTGCTGAAGGACATTTATCTTTCGTATTTCTACGGCGTGAAGATCGGCGTGATCGGTCTGAACGGTTCGGGCAAAAGCTCGCTTTTGAAAATTCTCGCCGGTGTGGATGATGAATTTCTGGGGAAGACCATTCTTTCCCCCGGATACACGGTGGGCTATCTGGAGCAGGAGCCGCGGCTGGACGAGGCCAAAACCGTCCGCCGGATTGTGGAACAGGGCGTTCAGGCCACCATGGATGTGGTCAACGAATACAACGCCGTCAACGAAAAATTCTCCGAAGAAATGTCCGAGGAGGCCATGGCCAAACTGGTGGACCGGCAGGCCGCGCTGCAGGAAAAAATGGACGCGCTCGACGCCTGGGACATCGACTCGCGCCTGGAGATGGCCATGGACGCTCTGCGCTGCCCGCCGGGCGATACGCCCGTAAAAATTCTGTCCGGCGGAGAGAGGCGCCGCGTTGCGCTCTGCCGCCTGCTCCTGCAGAAACCCGATATTCTGCTGCTGGACGAGCCAACCAACCATCTGGACGCCGAATCCGTGGCCTGGCTGGAACACCACCTGCAGAAATACGAAGGGACCATCATCGCTGTCACGCACGACCGCTACTTCCTCGATAACGTCGCGGGCTGGATCCTGGAGCTGGACCGCGGCCAGGGCATTCCCTGGCAGGGCAATTATTCTTCCTGGCTGGAACAGAAGCAAAACCGTCTGAAAAACGAGGAGAAGTCGGAAAGCGCCAGAATCAAAACCCTGGAGCGGGAACTGGAATGGATCCGCATGTCCCCCAAAGGACGGCATGCCAAGTCCAAGGCCCGCATCAAAGCGTATGAAGCACTGCTGGGCAGGGATCTGGAAAGGGAATCCGGCACACGCGAAATCTTTATCACGCCCGGACCCCGCCTGGGCGACGTGGTGATCGAAGCCGAGGGAGTTTCCAAGGGCTACGGCGAAAAGCTGCTGGTTGAAGGCATGACGTTTTCGCTGCCGCCCGGCGGCATCGTCGGTGTCATCGGTCCCAACGGCGCGGGCAAGACCACGCTGTTCCGCATGATCACCGGCCAGGAAAGCCCCGATGCGGGAACCATCCGCATCGGCGAGACCGTCAAGCTGGCCTACGTCGATCAGAGCCGCGACGCGCTCGATCCGGAGAAGAACATCTGGGAGATGATTTCCGACGGCCAGGACATCATCCCGGTCGGCGGCCGGCAGATCAATTCGCGCGCGTATGTGTCTCGCTTCAACTTTTCCGGGACGGACCAGCAGAAAAAAGTGGGAACGCTTTCCGGCGGCGAGCGAAACCGCGTACATCTGGCGCGCATGCTCAAGGAAGGCGGAAATGTTCTGCTGCTGGACGAGCCGACCAACGACCTGGACGTGAACACGTTGCGCGCGCTGGAAGACGCGCTGGAGAATTTCGCGGGCTGCGTTGTTGTGATCAGTCACGACCGCTGGTTTCTGGACCGCATCTGCACCCACATCCTGGCCTTTGAGGGAGACAGCAAAGTGCTTTTTTTCGACGGCAACTATTCCGAATACGAAGAAGACCGCAAAAGCCGGCTGGGCGCGGCCGCCAGCCAGCCCCACCGGATCAAGTACCGGCAGCTTACCAGACGATAGCCGCCGGCTGCGCAAGCCCGAGCAGGTTTTTTGGCCGCAGGATCTTTTGCGCCATCCCTATAAAGGAGATCGATATGAAAAAAATATGGACGACGTTGACGGCGGCGGTTCTGTTGTTTTCCTGCTTGCCGCCGGCGCAGGCGCAGGAATACGGAAAGGTCCGTGCGCTTCAGGAGCGGGCGGCGTATGTCACCCGGCAGAAAAATGATTTTGTCGTGCGGGTTTTGCGTTCTTACGAGATTCCGCATGAGGTCAACGATCAGGGCGTCGTTGTCCGCATCAACATGGGCGGCCGATGGATGGACGTCACGTCCATTGAAATCGTCCCCGTGCTCCGGGAAGCCGAAGACCAAAGCCGGCAGGTGGCCGCACACGAGTTGTTTTTCTTTACGACGGACGGGATCCTGGATGTGGTGTCGGCGCTTACCATCCGGTAGGTTTATTTGCCGAGCGTCCTTTTCATTTCCGCGAGCTTCTCTTGGTCCAGATAGTATTTGCCGTCGGACGTCCTGACGACCAGTTTGTCCGATATCAGAAGGTGAAGCGCCCGGGGGCGCAAATTGCCCGTGCCGACCCGAAAGAAATTTTTACGCTCATCCTGAAGTTTCATGGCCCTGGACGCCTTGACGGCGCCCGCCTCTTCCAGCTCGGCAATGATTTTGAAGCATACCCGCCGCAGGCCCAACCCCGTCAAATACATCGCCGCCAGAACGAAAACCATAAAGCCGGCAACCAACAAAAGGATTTGCGCATAAACAGGCATATGAATATTTTTTATGCCGGAATCGGGAAGCCCGGCCTCCGGACTTTTGAGATGGCCGTTAAATAAACTTCACTTCACGCGTCGCTTTCGTGACCACATAACAGCGCTCTACATTGGACTGGGAGTCCGCCGGAATCATGAAAAAACCCGGCCGGTTCAACTGATACCCCTGGGTCGTTCCGATCATTTCCTCTCCGTCCTTGAAGAGCACCCGGATCTTGCGGCCCAAAACGGGTTTACCGGGTTCAAAATTCTTCTTGTCCTCATATTTTGGATTCCCGGCGAAATCCTTGACGAAAAAAACGGCTTTCAGGTCGGGGATGCGCACTTCCAGCGGTTTGTCGCTGGGTGAAGACCCCACCGGCGCGATGTGAAAAATATCCCGGTTGGGGGCAAAGTCAACCGTGACGCCTTTTACAATCCGCTTGTCGGCATAGCGGATGACAATCTTGTTCATCATGGCGGCAGGCTCCTTTCCGGCGTGAGCCATTTTTTCAACGAGCAGTTTTACCGGACATCTTTTCTATTCTTACACCAACCACCAGAACTTTGTCCAGTGCGTCATCGGCATAAACAAAGGATTCTTTCCCCGAATATTTTTTCATCAGGAGATCGAGCGCCTTCTTCTTTTCTCCGGCCTTTTCGATAAAATATGCCTGACCGAAACCGATCACACTGCGGTATTTCATGCCCCACACGCAGGCGGTTTGACCCCGCACCAGCTCGCCCGGGATATCCACTTCAAAGCATACCGACGCATTGGCCTTCAGCATGTCGATCTTTTTGCCGGATTTGGCGCAATGAAAATAAAGACGGGAATTTCGGACCGCAAAAGTGACCGGAACGATGTAGGGGCGATCGCCTTCGCACATCGCGATCCGGCAAACCGCTGCGCTCTGTAAAATCGCGTCAATTTCGCCGGGATCCTGAATTTCTTTCTCCGACCGAATCATGGCGCTGCCCCCTCTCCTCATACGGCAAATTCAAATCTTTCGAAGAACTCTTGGCATGTTTCGGAAAGTTATGATACAAAAACCCCGCTTTCTTGTCTGCTTTTCCAGATGCTGCTTTTATCCGAAACGGCCGGAAAAGTCGATGATTTAATGATCGGGATACGAGAGAAGAGGATGAACATCCAGACCCATCGGGCGATCGGCGTTTTTGATTCCGGCATCGGCGGACTGACCGTGGTGCGTTCTCTCATGGAACGGCTGCCCTTTGAAAATATCGTTTATTTCGGGGATACGGCGCGTGTGCCTTACGGCATCAAATCGGTAGAGACCATCAACCGTTAC
Source organism: Smithella sp. (assembly GCA_012797505.1). GTDB lineage: Bacteria > Desulfobacterota > Syntrophia > Syntrophales > Smithellaceae > UBA8904. Next base: position 7,632 of record JAAZOZ010000176.1, read on the forward strand.
GCGCTGCAAATTACTGAATTTTTGTTGAAGAAGGATGTCAAGCTGCTGATCGTCGCCTGCAACACCATGGCGGCGGTCGCCTATCAGGCGATCCGGGATCTTTCGCCCGTGCCGGTGCTGGAAGTGATCGAGGCCAGCGCAAAAATCGCCGTTGACCGGACGCGCAGCAAAGCCATCGGCGTGATCGGAACGCCCGCCACCATCAACTCGAACGCCTATGCCAGAGCCATTCATCTTTTGGACCGGGACGCGAAGGTTTTTTCGCAGGCGTGCCCCCTGTTTGTTCCGCTGGTGGAGGAAGGCTGGTTTGATCATCCGGCCACCCGGCTCGTCGCCGAGGAATACTTAAAACCCGTCATGGCCGAGCGCGTGGATACGCTGGTCCTCGGCTGCACGCATTATCCGCTGCTCAAACCCCTCTTTCAGGACATCACGGGCGGGCAGGTCCGGCTGATCGATTCAGCGGAAGCCATGGCGGACATTGCCGCCGACCTGATCAAACAAAAAAATCTGGGCAACACGGGCCGCCGGCCGCCGGAGTATCTTTTTTGCGTCAGCGATGTGCCGTACCGTTTTCAGACCATCGGTGAACGCTTTCTCGGCCGGACGCTGCCTCGAGTGGAAATGGTGAGGCTTCAATGATGAAGGTGCTGCTGGCCGGCTACAACGTCGATTACGATTTGATCCGCGACCTTCGTGAGAAGAGCGGGCTCACCCAGGACATTACGCCGGAAACGATTTCCGCCGCCTACGCCCGCATCAGCCGCAGTCCCAAATCCGTCGATCAGCTGCGCGTTGACGCCCGGGCCGAAGTCGAAAAAGCCCGCCGATCCAACCGGAATATCGTTTTTGAAATGGGGCACAGTTCGGTAGCCGAACACGCCGTCTTCAATATCGACGTCATCGGCGTTTCCCGTCTGCTGGTCGAAGAAATCGAAAAGTTCCGCCTGTGCTCCTATACGGAAAAATCCCAGCGGTACGTTTTGTTTGACCGGGACTTCGTTGTGCCCGAAGAAATTGTCCGGGCGGGGATGGAGAAGGATTTTGTCGAAACGGTCCGGATGCAAAACGATTTTTACCATGAGCTCTACGAGTGGCTTCGGCCCTGGGTCTTTGAGCAAAACCGGGAACTGGCCGAAAATCCCGCCAACCGCTCTCTGCTGGAGGGCTGGGCCAAAGAAGACGCGCGCTACGCCATAGCGCTGGCCACCCGGACGCAGCTGGGCATGACGATCAACGCCCGCAATCTGGAGCTGATGTTGCGCCGGCTGGCCTCCCTGCCGCTCGCGGAGGCGCGCCTTTGCAGCGAAAAGCTCTATGCCGCAACCCGGGACATCGCGCCGTCGCTGATCCGCTACACCCGGGCGACGGATTACGACCGTCTGACCCGGCCGCGGCTGCGGACAAAGGCCGAAATGCTTCTGGCCAAGCGGCCTCAAGAGGCACCATCGGGAAAGTTCGCCGACGTTCGCCTCGTGTCTGCGACGCCCGGCGCGGACCGGCAGGCCGCCGCCGCGCTTTTGTTTGCGTCTTCCGGCCTGAGCTACGGACAGTGCCAAAGCCGTTCTGCCCGGCTGAACCACCGCGAGCTGAAAGGTTTGTTCCAAACCGTGTTTGACAATATGCAACCCTACGATGCAGCGCTTCGGGAACTGGAGAATATCGATCTGCAGTTCGAGTTGGTGGTCAGCGCGGGCTGCTTTGCCCAGTTGAAACGCCACCGCATGGCGACCATCATCGCCCAGGACTACGACCCCCGGCTGGGGGTGACCGTTCCACCCTCCGTGCGCGCCGTCGGCCGGCAAAAGAAATTCATGACCGTCATGGAGGCGACCCAAAGGGCGCATGATCGCATCCGGAACAAACTGCCGTCGGCGCCGCCGTATCTGCTGACCAACGCACACCGCAGGCGGGTGCTCATGAAATTCAACGCCCGGGAGCTTTATCATCTTTCCCGCCTGCGGGCGGACGCGCACGCCCAGTGGGATATCCGAAATCTTTCGGAAAAAATGCTCCGGCAGGCGCGCCGCCTCATGCCGCTGACGCTGATGATGGCCTGCGGCAAGGACGGCTTTGCCGCGCTCACTCAAAAAGTTTTCCCCGGGGCATAGCCCTCTTTCCTCTGGCGGGACCCCATGACCTATCAAAGAAAATGGCCCATTGTCCTTCTGGCCACCACCATCAGCTCGTTTACGACGCCCTTCATGGGGTCGTCCGTGAATGTCGCCCTTCCCGCCATCGGCCGGGATTTTTCGATGGACGCGCTTTCCTTAAGCTGGGTGGCGTCTTCCTTTCTTCTGGCCGCGGCTATCATGCTGGTGCCGCTGGGTCGTCTGGCCGATCTTTTCGGACGCAGAATTTTTTTTCTTTCGGGATCGCTGATTTTTTCCCTGTCCTCGCTGTTGAGCATCTGGCCGGAAACGGAAAGCCTTTTTATTGCTCTGCGCGTGGTTCAGGGAATCGGCGCCGCGATGGTCTTCAGCACCGGCACAGCGCTCCTGGTTTCCGCCTATCCTGCGGGCGAGCGCGGCAAGATGCTGGGAATCAATATTGCCGCGGTTTACACCGGCCTCACCGCCGGTCCTTTTATCGGCGGTCTGCTGACCCAGCATCTGGGATGGCAAGCCATTTTTATCGTTAATGCCGCATTGGGTTTGGCCGCCGCTGTGCTGGCCGTCCGACTGGAAAAGGAAGCGCTGCCCGCCGCGGCGGGTGAATCTTTTGATCTGGGCGGATCTTTTCTGTATGCGACGGCGCTTTTTGCCCTGATGTACGGTTTTTCCCGGTTGCCGTCTTTAAGCGGCGCCGTTCTGATCGCCGGGGGCGGTGTCTGTTTCATGGTCTTCATTCGCGGGCAACTGAAAAAGCGCTCTGGGCTCATCAATCTTCACCTGTTTATGGGCAACCGGGTTTTTGCTTTTTCCAATCTTGCCGCTTTGATTCATTATTGCGCCACCTTCGCGATCACTTTCCTGCTGAGTCTTTATCTGCAGCACGTCAAGGGACTTTCGCCTTCCCAGGCCGGCTTTGTTCTGGTCATCGAACCCCTGCTGCAGGCGGTCTTCTCTCCGCTGGCCGGGCGGCTGTCCGATCGCTACGAGCCCCGCATCATTTCCTCCATCGGCATGTCGATCACGGTGGTCGGCCTTGCCGGATTGATTTTTATCGCTTCGGATACGCCGCTTTACGGCATTGTATGCTGTCTGGCTTTGCTGGGGATCGGGTTTGCGCTTTTTTCTTCTCCCAACGTCAATGCCGTTATGAGTTCCGTGGAAGACAGATTTTACGGCCTCGCATCCGCGACGCAGGCGACCATGCGGATGGTGGGGCAAATGCTGAGCATGGGCATTGCCATGCTGGTTTTTGCCTGGATCATCGGCAACCACGGCATCGACCATGAGAACGGCGCGCTGTTGATGGTCAGCGCGAAGAGCATTTTTGCGATTCTGGCCGCCATCTGCACGGCGGGCGTCTTTGCTTCGCTGGCGCGGGGGCGCATACATAAGGCTTGATTTTCAGTCTGCGATCCGTATGATTCGGGTCGGCGACGCCTTTTATTTTTGTGAGCGGGGGGAACAATGAAGGCACAGGGGATCAGCTTTGCCATCGGTCTTGCCGCGGGCTGTTTCGGCGGCCTGATCGGACTGGGCGGCGGAATCATCATGGTCCCCCTGCTGGTGGAACTGCTCCATTTGGATCAGTGCCGCGCGCACGGCACGTCCCTGGTGGTTTTGATTTTTACGGGAATCAGCGGGGGCATCTCTTACGGACTGCACGGCCAGGTGGATTGGAAGGCGGCCGTCCTGCTGGCGGTTCCGGCCATGCTGCTGGCCGCGGCGGGCGCCTGCCTGGCCGACCGGCTGCCGGATTGGAAATTAAAAAAAATTTTCGGGGCGTTCTTAATTTTCTGCTCCGCGCTTTTGCTTTTGAAGCCCGTTCTTGCCGATTGGATCGGCGTCCTGCCCGATGCGGTTTCCGACATTGCCCTGGTGGCGACGGGCGCCGCCACGGGATTTCTTTCCGGACTGATGGGGATCGGCGGCGGAACCATCATGATTCCCGCCATGATCCTGCTGGGAGGCTTTACGCAGCACATCGCGCAGGGAACCGCCCTGCTGGTCATGGTCCCCTCCGGATTCGTCGGCGCTTTCACGCACTGGAAGCTGGACAATGTGGCGGTCGAACTGCTTTTCAGCATGGTGCCGGGCATTGTGCTGGGCGCTTTTGCCGGCGCCGGCATCGCTCAGTTTATTCCGGAGGCGCCTCTGCGCTGGATGTTTGTCCTGGTGGCGGTTTATATGGGATGGCGCTACGTGAAAGTTGTCTCACCGGATACGTGCTGAATCGCCGGATTGTGGTTTTCGGGCTCAAAAAAGCTCTGATGGATTCAGGCGGATTCTCCGCGGAATATCCTCGTTGCTGCCGGAACAAAACGCTCTTAAGGCAAGCGAAAAGGATATTTTGGGCAACCGCCCGTTTTAATCTTACGCCTTCTTTCCGTATTCCGGATCGATTTTGACCAGCGCCGTCACCATGAAGCCCGGGATGGTCGTGAGCAATATCCAGTAGTAGAAGTGAATATAGCCCAGTTTTTCCTGGATCCAGCCGCTTGACATGGCCGGAAACATCATGCCCAGCGCCATGATTCCCGTGCCGATGGCGTAAAAGACGGTTTTGTATTCGCCCTGCGACACCATGATCATGAACATAGTGTAGGCGGTGAAGCCGAAGCCGTAGCCGAACTGCTCAAAGGCCACGGCGGAGCCGATGATCCAGAGATTCTCCGGCTGCGCGTGCGACAGATATACAAAAACCAAATCCGGCAGATGCATGACAATCACCATCGGCCAGAGCCAGAATTTCAAGCCGTTGCGGTAAATGACATACCCGCCGAGCAATCCCCCCAGCATCAGCGCGACCACGCCCACCGTGCCGTAAATCCAGCCGACTTCGGCGGTGGAAAGCCCCAGCCCGCCTTTTTCCCGCGCGTCCAGAAGAAAGGGCGCGACCATTTTTACCAGCTGCGCTTCGGCAAACCGGTAGAACAAAAAGAAGCAGACAATGATGAGAATATCCTTCTGCCGAAAAAAGAGGGTGATGATCCGGAAATACTCGGCCACCATCCCGCGCCCTCTGTTCAGCGGCGCGCTGTGGTCCGCTTCGGGGCGGGGCAGGATCAGGAAATGATACAGGCACAACGCCAGAAAAAAGGCCCCGACGACCACAAACGTGACCGACCAGGCGGAAGCAACCGGATAGCCATGCTGACTCAACGTGCCGGCCAGGATGACCAGACCGCCCTTGGAAGCGATGGTGGCCACGCGGTAAAAAACGGTGCGCACACCGACAAAAGCGGCCTGCTCGGGGGTGGAAAGCCCCAGCATGTAAAAGCCGTCGGCGGCGATGTCGTGGGTGGCGGAAGAAAAAGCCATGATCCAGAACATGGCCAGCGTATAGCGGACAAAATCGCTTGCGGGCAGCGTCAGGGCGACGCAGGCGAGCGACCCGCCGATGGCCAGCTGCATGGCGATGATCCAGAAACGCTTGGTGCGCAGAAGATCGACAAAAGGACTCCAGAGGGGTTTGATGACCCAGGGCAGGTACAGCCAGCTCGTATAAAGGGCGATGTCGGTATTGGAAAGTCCAAGGTTTTTATACATCACGACGCTGACGGTCATGACGATCATATAGGGAATTCCCTCGGCGATGTAGATGGACGGGACCCAGATCCAGGGGGTGCGCTTCGCTCCTTTTGGTTTTCGGTCGGAAGGGGGCATGATGTTCCTTTATCTACTTCTTACGAGCCTTTTTCAGTTCCTCATTGATGAACCAGGTTTTGATTTTGTAATAGTTGCAAAGCCAGACGGCATATTTCAATTTTTCCCGATGGCCGGGTTCATCCTCCAGGATATAGAAAGCGACGGCCGGTTTTTTCCCGGTTTCCTTGGCATAGTGCAGCGCCTGCCCGATGGCTTCATGAAAATTTTCCGGGCTGTCCACTTCAATGGCGTACTCGCTGCTCAGCAGATCAATGCGGCCGTATTTGACCGGCGCCTCCATCTGCGCCTCACCTTGGAAATAGACGTCGTTGAACGCCCGCTGAAAGTCCTGTTCCGAGCGCAAAACATACTTCTGGGAAGCGCCGCAGGCGGCCAGAACCATGATCAGCAAAATCGCCGCAAGGAGGCCGCCGTATCTTTTGAGGAGCCGAGTCTTCCTGTTCAATACAATTTCCTCAATTGTGCTCCGGCAAAGTAGTGCGCCAGGATTTCTTCCGCCCGGAAGCCTCTGACGGCCATGACCGCCGCGCCGATCTGGCAGAGGCCCACGCCGTGCCCCCATCCGCCGCCCTCCAGAAGAAAATTCTGCGCGGTTCCGTCCGGATCCCGCTCGACCGAGACGACAAACGCGCTGGAGAGCAAATGCGAGGGCGAAAGCCAGCGGCGGATTTCCAGCTCCTTGCCGACCACGACCGTGCGGCGCGATCCTACGACTTTCAGCCGGAAGATCCTTCCGGAAGGCCCCCGCGCCAGCGGCTCGAGGTTCTGCAGGGTGCCGAAATCGATGCCGGACCTGGCCCGGAGAATCTGCTCCAGCTCCTGCCGGCTGTAGGCGACCCGCCAGCGGTAGAAGTTCAGGGTCTCCAGGTCAAAGGAAGGCAGGATCCTTTGCAGAAGGTTCTGATCGGCGGTGTTGCAGAAAGCGTCGGGACGGGAGCGAAGCCACCCGGCCGCGTCCTGTTCCGTTGCGATCGGCGCCCCCGGCCGGTCAGCGTCAGCCACGCCGGAAAGATAGGGAAAGGATGCATCTTCCCAGGCGGTTGCGTAAACATCCGTCCGTCCGCCGCAGCATTTGTAGTAGCGCGCGTCGCAGATTTGGTCTCCGCTGGTGAGAAACACGCCCCGCGTGGCCCCGATGGCCCGGGCAACATTTTCCGAAGCGATGCGCGAAATGCCCTGATACCGCTGGCAGTGGTCGTCGGCGCACACATCGAAGCCTTCGTGGTCGTTGACGTCCTGCCAGACGGAGATTTCATCCTGCCGGTTTGGGGGCGGAAGCCTGTGGGTTTTCTTCCTGTCCAGCATCGCGACCAGCCAGCTGCGGGACGCGACGGCCTGCGCCTTGAGAAACTCCAGGGGGGCGCCGGCCGACATTTCCGACGAGATCACCGAACCGAGGTATTCCTCCAGCGGGACAATATTGATGAGGTGAAAGGCAGTCGGGCTTTGTCCCGACAGAAAAAGCGAGCCCCTAAACGATTGTTTCTGAACGCGCTGCCAGTGAAAATCGATGCCGATGGTTACGTCGGGGACGGTAAAAAAAGATTCGGCGGGCATTGCGGGGGAAAGCAGAAGGTTTTTGCCCTGGAAAATTTCTCTGCCGTCGGAGTCGGTCAGAACGATCAAACCATCGGCTCCACGGGCTGTGTGCTCTCCGTTGATGCCGTGTCCGTCGGGAAGAACAAAAACGCCTTCCAGGATCATCCGGGCTTCGGAAGTGTGTTGCAGCAGGGCCGCCTGTATGTCCGGTTCGCGATCGATCATTCCTTCATCCCCGCCGAAAAGTTATCGGCCTTTTTAGAAACAATGGGTGGAGAAGTCAAGAAAGTTGTCGCTGCCTGCGCTTTGGTCTTACGGGAAAATTCGTTTTGCTTGGGCCCGGCGGGGTGAAAATTTTTTAAAATGGGTAAAATCATTAGCAATATCAAACTTTTTGCTTGAATCTTGGCGGTTTATCGTGTAGAAAAATACCAAAATCACTGAGCGGATGGGTTATGGCGCACATTTGGCCGATTGGCGGAGGCAAGGGCGGTTCCGGCAAAAGCTTTATCACCAGTTCGCTGGGACGGTTATCGGCGGGGTTGGGCAGGAGAACGCTGGTAATCGATTTGGACCTGGGCGCGGCCAATCTGCATACGCTGGTCGGTGTTCCCTATCCCTCAAAAAGTTTCTCCGATTTTCTCCAGAAAAAAGTGACCCGACTCGACGATACGGTTGTGGAGACGCCCTTTGAAAATCTCTTCCTCATCAGCGGCGCTCAGGATCCTTTCGATATTGCCAATCTTCCCTATGAACAGAAAATCAAGGCGCTGCGCGCCATCATGAGACTGGACTATGCCTGCATCCTGCTGGATCTGGGCGCCGGGACGTCTTTCAATACGCTCGATTTTTTTCTGCTTTCCCAAAACGGCATTTTTATCACCACGCCGGAGCCGACCTCCATCGAGAATGTCTATCGGCTGATCCGTTCCGTTTATTTCCGGCGGATTCGCTACTGCTTCAGCGTGTCGCAGTTCAAAGCGCTGGAAGAAGAGGCGATCGAGCAGTTCGGCGAAGGCGCCTTCAATAAGCCGGAGTGCATGATGAAGGTCATTGAGCGGGACCACCCGGAATCCTACAGGGAGCTGCAGAATGATTTTAACGCCTTCCGGTTCAGGCTCGTCATCAACCAACTGCACAAGCGCGACAACGCCGTTCTCGGGTTACATATTTGCAGAATCATCGAAAAGCACATGGGGCTGGGCATTGAATTCACGGGCAATGTTTCTTACGACGATCATGTTCACGATGCGATTTGTCAGCAGGTGTCTTTTCTGGACCGGTATCCTTACACAAAGACCGCGGGCGAACTGCGCGCCGTGGGCCGTCAGATCTTTCAGCCGGCGGGCCGGCAGTTGATGCTTCAGTATGTCTAGAGAAGATTCTTTCAGGTGCAATACGGCCAAAGGGGCTTGTATGCGGAAAAGTTTCGCCGAGTTAAACTATTATGAAATGCTGGACATCCGGCCGGACGCTGCGGCATTTGAAATCCGCCAGGCCTACGATGCCGCCCTGCAGATTTACCAGCCCGGTTCGCTGGTAAGCCATTCTTTTTTCACCGACGCGGAAAGGCGGGAAATCCTGTCCCTGGTTGAAAAAGCCTACCGGACCCTGATTCAGGACCAGCTCCGGAAAGCCTATGATGATGAACTGGTTCGCCGGGGGGAGCTCGACGCCGTAAGGGAAACCGCGCCTGCAGTCAAAAAGCCGGTCGGCATTTTCAGTATCAGCCGCGGTCGCGGCCGGCAGCCGGCCGGGCCCAATCCAGAATCCCTGAAAAACAGGATCCTTCAAAGCGCACGGATTCGGGAGCTGACGGGTCGCCCCGCATTGAGCGGCGAAGATCTGAAGCAAATCCGCGAGGAGCTTGATGTGACGCTTGAGGAAATTTCGCAGGCAACGAAAATCAGGCAGGATCATCTGATCAATATCGAGGAGGATTGCTTTGCGAGGCTGCCCGCGGCTGTTTTCCTCAAGGGGTTTGTCAAGTCGTATTTGAAATATTTGTGTTTGAAACCGGCAGAGGAATTAGCCGCCCGCTATATGGAGACTTTCGCGCGCCTGTCGCAAAGTCAAAGGGCGGAGGAAAATAAATGAAAGGAGCGACCATGGAATTCGATACGATTACAACAGCGGAGGGGGATCTGGGCATCCGGTTTCTGGGGCACAGCTCGCTCATTTTTTTCTGGGCAGGCAAAACCATTCATGTGGACCCGGTATCGGGGGAGGCGGATTACACGAAATTGCCCAAGGCGGAACTGATCTTGATTACCCACGAACATTATGATCATCTGGATCTGAAAGCCGTGGACATCATTAGAACCGCGGAGACAAAAATCGTCGGCAACGGCGAGGTCGGCCAACAGATTCCCGGAACGATTGTTCTGAAAAACGGCGACACGCGGATGGTTGACGGGCTGAAGATCGAAGCCGTGCCGGCTTACAATCTTCAGCATATGAGCACGCCGGGGAACCCCTTTCACCCGAAGGGGATCGGGAACGGCTATATCGTCACCTTCGGCGATCTGCGCCTGTATATTGCCGGTGACACGGAAAATATTCCGGAGATGAGACGGCTTCGGAATATCGACATTGCCTTTCTGCCGATGAATCTGCCTTATACCATGACGCCGGAGATGGTCGCCGATGCCGCGCGAATGTTTCGTCCGAAAATCCTGTACCCTTATCATCAGGGCGAGACGGATACGGCGAAACTGCTTGCGCTGATGAAGGATGAAAAGGACATCGACGTTCGCATCCGGACCATGAAGTGACGGGGTGCGCGTCAGCCGGCGCGGGCTTGAAAGACCCACGCGAAGGCCCGGAGATGGAGAACCGGTTTGCATCATTACTGTTTTGTCATCGCGAGGAGCGAAGCGACATGGCGATCTCTTCCAATATCCAATGCTGATGAGATGGCTTCACTTCGTTCGCGATGACAGACAGACATATGCAGGTTTCAGATGGAGGGAGATGCTTCAGTGAACAAAAACGGTATTGCCTTTTGGAAAGCCAGCGGCAGCGGCAATGATTTTATCATCATCGACAACCGCGATTTATCGCTGAACGTGGGGGAACTGCCGGCCTTTGCCCGAAGCGTGTGCCGAAGAAAAGTATCGGTCGGCGCGGACGGTCTGCTGCTCGTCGAGCCCTCGTCGGCCGCCGATTTCCGATGGCGGTTTTTCAATGCCGACGGCTCCGCGGCGGCCATGTGCGGCAACGCGGCCCGCTGTGTGGCCCGTTTTGCCTTTGAAAACGGCATTGCCGGACAAACCCTGTCTTTTGAAACGCAGGCCGGCATCATCCGCGCGGAAGTGGCGGGCGACGTCGCGAAAGTCCGTCTGACCGATCCCTCTTCCCTGAAGCAGGATATCCGGGTGCACCTGTCGGGAGGCGAGTGCGGACTGGACTGCATCGATACCGGCGTGCCCCACGCCGTCTGCTTTGTCGCGTCCGCCGAGGCGTGCGATGTGACGGCGACCGGAAGGGAAATCCGCCGCCATGAGGTTTTTCAGCCCGAGGGCGCCAACGCGAATTTTGCCCTGGTGATCAACCGGCATAAAATGCGGGTCCGGACGTACGAGCGGGGCGTCGAGGATGAAACGCTGGCCTGCGGCACGGGCGTGGTCGCCTCCGTTCTGGCTGCCGCCGGACGCCGTTTTGTGGATTCGCCGGTGGATGTGATCGTGCAGAGCGGCGAAACCCTGCGCGTGTATTTTACCCGTCGGGACGGGGCTTTTTCGGAAATTTATCTTGAAGGGAAAGTGAAAATAGTCTATCAAGGGACGCTTTTTGAAGACGCATATCGATAATCTCTGATCAGGAGGGAATGTTCATTGTGCAGACGGCCGAACGGTTAAAAAAAATCCCCCCCTATTTGTTCATGGAGCTTCGGAAAAAAATCAACCAGGCAAAAGCAGACGGTGTGGATGTCATTTCTCTGGCCATCGGCGATCCCGTGGAAGCGACTCCCGGTTCCATTATCGACGAACTGTGCCGGACGGCCCGCGACCCGCTGAACCACCGCTATCCCACCGACGAGGAAAAGGGCATGCTCGCGCTGCGCAGGGAAATCGCCCGCTGGTATGCCCGGCGCTACGGTGTGGAGCTGAATCCGGAAAAGGAGATTCTGGGCCTCATCGGTTCCAAGGAGGGATGCCACCACTTTGTCCTGGCGCGCGTGAATCCCGGCGACATCGTGCTGATGACCGATCCCGGCTATCCGGCGTACCGCGCCAGCATCCTGATGGGGGAAGGCGTCCCCTGCAACGTGCCCATCCTGCCGCAAAACGACTATCTTCCGGCGCTGGAAGACATTCCGTCGGAGACGGCCAAAAAGGCGTCGGCCATGTTTTTGAACTACCCGAACAATCCGACGGGCGCCTGCGCCACACAGGAGTTTTTAAACAAACTGGTGGCGTTTGCGCGCGAATACGACATTGCCGTCTGCTACGACAATCCTTACGGCGAAATCGTTTTCGCAGGGCAGGAGCGCATCAGCTTTCTTCAGGCGCCGGGAGCGAAAGACGTCGGCGTCGAGCTGAATTCCTTTTCCAAGCCCTTTAACATGTGCGGCTGGCGGATCGGCATGGCCTGCGGCAATCCCGACCTGATTGCGGCAATCAGCAAGGTCAAGGAAAATACGGACTCCGGCATCTTCAATGCCGTGCAGTTTGCGGCGATCCAGGCGCTCACCGGCGAAGCGGGGTTCATTGAAGAGATGCTCTCCATTTACGGACGCCGCCGGGAGCTGGTTTTGAAAACGCTCCAAAAGATCGGCATTGATTTTCAGCCGCCGCGCGGCACGTTTTATCTGTGGGTGCCCGCGCCGAAAGGCATGACGTCGCTGGAATTCACCAACCGCCTGTTTGACAAGACCGCCGTCGTGGTGGC
>JAAZOZ010000177.1 GCA_012797505.1 Smithella sp.
ATAACGATCTGTCTCAAATCCACAACAACTCCCATAACAACAAATCAATGACTCTCTATAACCCATCCGAATTCCCCTGTCCAGTATTATTTGTAACAACGGAATCCTCTTGATCTTTTATGAGAGAATAAATTCACCCTGCAAACCAGTTGGGGCAACAGTCCGTTACTCTTTGACATTTCCAGATACAAATCAAAAGATTGTTGACAATCCCTTTCAGAAACCTTCCAGGAACTGCTTGACTTATCATCCTTCGTTTCCTATACGTGATCTCAGACAATGGCCGGACAGAAAGTTTATTCAGCCGGTTTGGACCGCCAATTCAATCTACCATATGATTGAAGGGCAAGCGTCCGATCCGGACGGCACAGGAGCCATACAGAAATTGGACAATCTTTCCAACCGCAAAACGGCTGTCGCCATTTTCCGGGCGGCGCTTGCGTCCGTCGATCCCTGCCGGCTGGTCCAAAAACACATTCCGGACGTTCTGGACGCGTATCGGCGGGGAAACGGTCAAAGACTGATGCTGGCGGCCTTCGGCAAGGCCGCTTTTGCCATGACGCGGGCGCTTGCCGAAAGCCCCGCTGGAGAGCTGATCACACGGGGGACCGTCATCACGAAATACGGTCATGTGCCTGGGACGCTGCCCGACCCGATCGCGGTTTATGAAGCGGGACATCCCCTGCCCGATGCCGCAGGCGTTGCGGCGACGGGCCGGCTGATGGCCATGCTGGAGAACCCCGACCCGCAGACGCTTTTGGTGTGCCTCATTTCCGGCGGCGGCTCCGCGCTTTTGGTGGCGCCCGCAGACGGCCTCACCCTGGCCGAAAAGCAGGCCACGACGCAATGTCTGCTTGCGGCGGGGGCGGACATCGGCGAGCTCAACGCGGTGCGCAAGCACATTTCCGGAATCAAGGGCGGTCAACTGGCCGCGCTGGCCCGTCCGGCGCGGGTGCTGTCGCTGATTTTATCCGATGTCATCGGCGATCCGCTCCACGTGATCGCTTCGGGGCCGACGGCGCCGGACAATACCACCTATGCCGATGCCCTGGCCGTCATCGGGAAATACGGGCTTGAAGAAAGAATCCCGAACTCGGTTTACCAAAGATTGATCCAGGGCCGGGAAGGAACCGTTCCGGAGACGCCCGCAAAAGACGATCCGGTGTTTGCCGATGTCGCCAACCTGATCATCGGCAGCAACAAACTGGCTATAGAAGCCGCGGCCGCAAAAGCAACCGCGGCAGGCTTTGAAACCGTTGTCCTCACGACCGAACTCCGGGGCGAAGCCAGGGAAGCCGCCCGATGGCTCGCGCAACAGGCACTCGCATTCCAAAACCAGCAACCGGCCGGCAAAAAGCTCTGCCTTGTTTCCGGCGGCGAGACGACCGTTACCGTAACGGGAACGGGAAAGGGCGGCAGAAATACCGAACTGGCGCTGGCCTTTGCCGAAGAAATCGACGGCCGGCCGGGCATCACGCTTCTTTCTGCGGGGACGGACGGCACGGACGGACCGACGGACGCGGCGGGCGCCGTCGTTGACGGGCAAACCATTGCGCGGGCCAACGCCCGGGGCCTCTCCTCCGACGCTTTTTTATCGCGCAACGATTCTTATACCTTTTTCAAAAAAACGGATGAACTGCTGATAACCGGATCAACCGGCACCAACGTCATGGACATCCAGGTGGTCTTGCTGACCTGACCCCTTTAAGGAGAAAGAACAATGACCACCATCGTCATTTTGGCAATAGCTGTGGTTCTTCTTGGTGGGCTTCTGTTTGCCGAAAAAAAGGAAAGCCTCAAGGGGATCCTCCTGACGAAACCCTTTTTGTCGGGGCTTTGCATCGTAACAGCCTTGTTGCAGCCCTATGCCGCAGGCCCCTATTTCTATCTCATCCTGGCAGGTCTTGTCCTTTGCTTCGCAGGCGATGTCTGTCTTGCCTTTTTCTTTAACCGCAGGGTGTTTGCGGCCGGCCTCGCGTTTTTCCTCACGGGGCATGTCGCCTACATCCTGGCGTTTTTCATGACCTCCGGCGTCAACGCCGGCACAGCGGTGTCCCTCGCAGCAGTTGCCGTCGTCTCCACCTATGTATTTATCAGACTGCGTCCGCACCTCGGTCCCATGATGGGTCCGGTCATCGCCTATATTGCCGTCATCTCCATTATGGTGGTGGGAGCGGCCTCTCTTGCCGTCCGCCAGGACTTGTCCTTTCAAGCCCGGACGCTAGTGATGGCGGGATCGATCTTCTTCTACGCTTCCGACCTGTTTGTGGCAAGGCACAGGTTTGTGAAAAAAAGCATCTTC
>JAAZOZ010000178.1 GCA_012797505.1 Smithella sp.
CGAGTGCGGGAATCCAGTTTTTTCAAGGGGTTCCTGGATACCGGCCTTCGACGGTATGACGAATCAAGGAGTTACTCAAAGATCTCCTGCGGTCATCATCCGCCGGGTCGGAAATCAGCAAGATCTGTCGCCGTGGAAAGAAGTGACCTTTGCCGGGTTTGATTTTTCGCAAGGCGACAGAACTTCCTATGATCGCTTCACCGACGCCTTCCCTCTTGATCCCGCCTCTCCCCAGCAGGCTTTTCTGGCGTTTGACGGCGGAAAGCCGGTCGCCGCCTCCCTGCTTTTTCTGGCGGGCGATGCCGCCGGCCTCTACTTCATCACGACACTGGGCGACTATCGCCGTCGGGGCATCGGCCGGGAAATGGTGCTGGCGACGCTTCATTACGCCCGCGCGGCGGGCGCCCGCTTTGCCTCGCTTCAATCGTCGCCGGACGGCCTGAGTGTCTATGAAAAAGCGGGATTTAAAGAATGCTGCCGCGTGGACATTTACGGTAGGAAGGCGTAAGGGGCAAAAGCGTTTTTTTCTGGCACTGCCTCCCGCGGCGTTCGGACAAAATTTTGACTCAGGGGCTTCCCGTGTTTTTTTCCGAAAAAAACCGGATCACTTTTCTTACGGCCCAGAGACAGAAAATCAAAACGAGAACAAGACAAACCACCGGCAGCAGGACGGCCAGGATTCCCGTGACCAACGCGCCCGCTATTTCCATCGTGGCGAACAGGGGATTGGCGGCCCCGCCGGTGGCCAGGGAAGATTTTGCGCGCAGAACAACCGTCGATGCCTGGATCAGGCCCGCCGTGCCGCCGCCCGCGATCAGAGCGGTCGTCCATTTGAGAAACGGGGAAACATCCGTCAGGAATGCGGCCGTGGTCAGGGTTCCCGCCGCAATGGCCGCGGGCGTTGCAATCGTGTCCAGCGCATGATCGAACCAGGGAACATAATAGCCGATGATTTCGGCTGCGGTTGCCGTGGCAAAGGCGACGGTCGCGGCAGGACTGCCCATCCAGGCAAAGCCGGAAGGCAGGGTCAACGCTCCGGCGAGCGACGCCAGGTTGAGGATAAGCAGAGGAACGAAAACCCGGAAGCCGCAGGCCGCGGCCAGGCCGATTCCTACCGCGATGGACAGAAAAGTTTCCATGCTCCGGTTTTTACACTCCGTGGAGAAAAAAAGGAAGCCGAATTCGGAGTGTCCTCGGCATGGCTGAAATAAAATCACTTCAATTCCATACAGAACTTGTCGATTTTTTCCGGCGGCGCGATGGGATAGTCGCCGGTGTAGCAGGCCAGACAGAAATTCTCTTTGGGCAGGCCGGTGGCCCGGACCATACCTTCCACCGTCAGATAGTGCAGCGAATCCAGGCTGATGAATTCGGCAATCGCCTGCTCGGTTTCCTTTTTGGCGGCGATGAGTTCGCCCTTGGAGGAAAAGTCAATCCCGTAGGCGCAGGGGAAAAGCGTCGGCGGACAACTGATGACCATGTGCAGTTCCTTCACGCCGATTTCCCGCAGGTTCTTCACGCGATTGCGGCTGGTGGTGCCGCGGATAACGGAATCCTCGACGATCATGACTTTCCGGCCGGCCAGGAGCGGCCTGACCGGATTGAGTTTGACGCGAACACCGAAGTCACGCATGGGCTGCGTCGGCTGAATGAACGTGCGGCCCACGTAGTGGTTGCGGATCATGCCCATTTCAAAGGGAATACCGCTTTTTTCCGCATAGCCGATCGCGGCATAGGTTCCGGAATCCGGAAAAGGCATCACCAGGTCAACCTCCGGCCGGTATTCTCTGGCCAGTTCATGGCCGAGTTGCTTGCGGCACAGATACACGTTCCGGCCGAAGATCTGGCTGTCGGGGCGGGCAAAGTAGATCAACTCGAAGATGCAGTGGCAGCGCTTCATGACGGGAAAAGGTTTGATGCTCCGGCAGCCGGCGTCGTCAATCATGAGAATTTCCCCGGGTTCGACGTCGCGGATGTATTCGGCGCCCACCAGATCGAAGGCGCAGGTTTCCGAGGCGACCACCCAGCCGCCGTTCAGTTTTCCCAGTGCCAGGGGGCGAAACCCGCGCGGATCGCGGGCTGCAATGATTTTGTTTCGGGTCAGCATTACCAGGGAATAGGCGCCTTCAACCTGCTGAAGTGCGATGGAAAGCGCCTTTTCCAGACCTCTTTGCAGATGCGGGGCCATCAGATGAATAATGACCTCGCTGTCCATCGTGGACTGGAAAATGGATCCCCGGCCTTCCAGTTCGGTCCGCAGGGACTGGGCGTTCACGATATTGCCGTTGTGTCCCAGCGCATAGTATTCCTCGCCGACATGAACCAGAAAGGGCTGGGCGTTGGAGAGGGTGGAGGAACCGGTTGTGGAGTAGCGCACGTGGCCGATGGCCAGCGAGCCTTCCAGTTTTTGCAGAATATCTTCATTGAAGACGCCGGAGGCAAGCCCCATCCCCTTGTGTTCGGAAACGCTGCATCCGTCGGAGGCAACGATGCCCGCTGATTCCTGGCCGCGGTGCTGCAGGGCAAAAAGGCCGAAGTACGTTACACGGGCGGCATCCTCATTTCCGTAAATAGCGAAAACGCCGCACTCCTCGCGGGGCCGGCCGGGATCATTTTGTTCGTCTTCAGCAATGGGTAACATTTCACTTTTCCAATTTTCCCCTCACCCGGTATGTGCAGGGGGCCAGCGTAGGGAACGGTTTAAAACCGTTCCCTACATTTTATAATACTCCTGCAGGGGGCATACCCCCCAGCCCTCCTCTTTCAGCGCCCTGGCCGCTGCGCAGAGAGCCCGCGCGCCGGCCAGTGTCGTGGTGTAAATGACATTGTACGATAAAGCGCCGTGATGGATCAGGTAGGCGTCTTGCGTGGACTTGCGTCCGGCGCTGGTGTTGATCACCATTTGAATATCGCCGTTCTTGATCAAATCGACCACATGCGGACGGCCCTCACTGACCTTGTTGACCGCGGCTGCAATGATGCCCTGCCTGTTCAGGTATCCGGCCGTTCCGGCCGTTGCCAGAATCCTGAAACCGAGATCGGCGAATGTCCTGGCCACGTCCACGATGCCTGCCTTGTGGCAATCGTGAACGCTGATGAAGACGCTGCCGGCCGTCGGCATTTTAAAGCCGGTGGCCATCTGCGCTTTGGCAAAGGCAAGACCGAAGGAATGATCGATGCCCATCACCTCGCCGGTGGACTTCATCTCCGGCCCCAGAATGATGTCCACGCCGGGGAAGCGATTGAACGGAAAGACTGCTTCTTTCACACAGACGTGTTTGGGAATAATGGTTTCTGTAAAAGACAGCTCGCCTAATGTTTTGCCCAGCATGACCCGGGTGGCAAGCTTCGCCAGCGGCACGCCGATGGCCTTGCTCACAAAAGGCACCGTTCGCGACGCGCGCGGGTTGACTTCCAGAACATACAGCTTGCCGTCCTTAATAGCGTACTGAATATTCATCAAGCCCACCACGCCGATTTCTGCGGCCAGCATTTTCGTTTGCGCTTCGATGAGTTTCACCATCGGAGGAGCAATCGTGACGGGAGGCAAAATGCAGGCGGAGTCACCCGAGTGAATGCCCGCTTCCTCGATATGCTCCATGATGCCGGCGACGACGGTGGTCCGGCCGTCGGAAATCGCGTCCACATCGACTTCCACCGCGTCTTCCAGGAACTTGTCGATCAGAATCGGATGCCCCGGCGAAACCAGGAGCGCCCTGGCCATGAACGTCCTGAGGGTTTCGGGATCATACACGATTTCCATGGACCGGCCGCCCAGCACATAGGAGGGACGCACCAGCACCGGGTATCCGATGCGGGAGGCGGCGGCCAGCGCCTCCTCCACGTCCATGGCCGTATCGTTGTCCGGCTGGTTGAGGTTCAGTTTGCTGACGATTTCCTGGAAGCGGTCGCGGTTTTCCGCCCGATCGATGGCGGCAGGCGATGTGCCGATGATCGGAACACCCGCTTCTTCCAGGCCGCGCGCCAGATTGAGCGGCGTCTGGCCGCCGAACTGCACGATCACGCCGTCGGGTTTTTCCGCCTCGAGAATGTGCAGGACGTCTTCGAGCGTGACCGGTTCGAAAAACAGCTTGTCGGAAGTGTCGTAGTCGGTGCTGACCGTCTCCGGGTTGGAGTTGATCATGATGCTTTCGATGCCTTCCTCGGAGAGCGCAAACGAGGCATGAACGCAGCAGTAGTCGAATTCAATGCCCTGGCCGATGCGGTTGGGGCCGCCGCCGATAATGGCGACTTTCTTTTTCGCGGAGGGCCGGGTTTCGCTTTCCTGCTCGTAGGTGGAATAGTAATAAGGCGTATAGGCTTCAAACTCGGCCGCGCAGGTGTCCACCAGTTTATAGACGGGCGTAATGTTTTCCCGTTTGCGCCAATCGCGGATTTCGAACTCCGTTTTATTCCAGAGCGCCCCCAGCGCGCGGTCGGAAAAACCGAGTTTTTTCGCGGCGCGCAAAAGTTCGGCGGACGGTGTCGCGTTTTTCAGCTCTTCTTCGGCGTTCAGGATGTCTTTCATCTGGTGCAAAAACCAGGGATCGACTTTGGTCAAATCATAGACCTCGTCAATCGTCAGGCCGCTTTTCAGCGCTTCGGCGATGTAAAAAAGCCGCAGGGAATTGGGTTTGATGAGCTTGCTTTTCAAAAGTTCGCCTCTGGCCTGCTCCTCATCAGGCAGCGCCTGGCCAAAGCCGAAGCGGCCGGTCTCCAGCGAGCGGATGGCCTTTTGCAGCGATTCCTTGAACGTCCGGCCGATTGCCATGGTTTCGCCCACCGACTTCATCGACGTTGTGAGGAAATCTTCCGTCTCGGGAAATTTCTCAAACGTCCAGCGGGGAATTTTTGTCACCACATAGTCAATCGCGGGTTCAAAGGATGCCATGGTTTCGCGGGTGATATCGTTGGGAATTTCATCAAGCGTGTAGCCCACCGCAAGCTTCGCGGCGATCTTGGCAATCGGGAATCCCGTGGCTTTGGAGGCCAGCGCCGACGAGCGCGACACGCGGGGATTCATCTCGACGACAATCATTTCTCCGGTCTGCGGATGAACGGCAAACTGCACATTGGAGCCCCCCGTTTCCACGCCGATTTCCCGCATGATGGCAATGGCGGCATCCCGCATTTTTTGATATTCGCGGTCGGTGAGCGTCTGCGCGGGGGCGACGGTGATCGACTCGCCGGTGTGCACGCCCATCGCGTCGAAGTTTTCGATCGAACAGATGACGACGACGTTGTCGGCGCGGTCGCGCATCACTTCCAGCTCATATTCTTTCCAACCCAGCGCCGACTGTTCGACCATCACTTCGGAGATCATGCTGGCGTCGAGGCCTGCCTTGGCGATTTCCTCGAGTTCTTCCCAGTTGTAGGCCACGCCGCTGCCGGTGCCGCCCAGGGTGAAGGCGGCGCGGATGATTATCGGGAAACCGATGTCTTGTGCGATCCGCCGGACGTCCTCCATATTGCGGGCAAAGCCGCTTTTGGGCATGGTCAGGCCGATGCGCTCCATCGCCTGGCGGAACTTTTCGCGGTCTTCGGCCTTGTGAATGACCGGCAAGGACGCGCCGATCATTTCCACGCCGTACCTGGCCAGGACGCCCGATTCGGCCAGCGCCACGGCGGTATTGAGGCCGGTCTGTCCGCCCAGTGTGGGCAAAAGCGCATCCGGCCGCTCGCGCGCGATGATTTTTTCCACGGCCTCGGGGGTGATCGGCTCCACGTAGGTGCGGTCGGCCATTTCCGGATCGGTCATGATGGTGGCCGGGTTGGAGTTGATGAGGACAACTTCATACCCTTCTTCGCGCAGGGCTTTGCAGGCCTGTGTGCCGGAGTAGTCAAACTCACAGGCCTGGCTGATGATAATCGGTCCGGACCCGATGAGCAGTATTTTTTGAATGTCGGTTCGTTTCGGCACGGGTTACCTTTGCTTTTTCATCATGGCCACGAACCGGGAAAACAGATATTCCGTATCGTGAGGCCCCGGCGCCGCCTCGGGGTGATATTGCACGCTCATCGCGCCGGCAATCGCCATCCCTTCGGAGGTTGCGTCGTTGAGGTTTGTAAAGGTCGGGGACGCTTTTCCCCCGACCGATTCCGGGACGACCACAAAACCGTGGTTTTGGGACGAAATTTCCACCCGGCCGGTTTCCAGATTTTTCACAGGCTGATTGACGCCGTGGTGGCCGAACTTGAGTTTTTGGGTTTTCCCGCCCACGGCCTGGCCGAGAATCTGATGCCCCAGGCAGATTCCGAAGACAGGCGTTTTCCCGATCACGCCGCGGGCGGCATCTACAAGATAAGGCAGGGCGGACGGATCGCCCGGTCCGTTGGATAAAAGAATGCCGTCCGGATGATAGGACAGCATCTGATCGGCCGTCGCCGTGGCGGGGAGAACAATCACTTCGCAGCCGTTCGATTCCAGAATCCTTAGAATATTATATTTGACGCCGCAGTCCAGCACGACCACCCGCGGCTTTCCCGCTGATTTCCCAGGGGGAAGGCTGACGGTTCCGGGCGCGCCCTTTTCCCAGCAATAGGGTTCGGCACAGGACACGTCCCGCACCAGATCCCGGCCGACCAGCCCCGGGTAATGGCGCGCTTTTTCCAGCAGAGCGGGGACGTCTCCGGACTCGGTCGAAAGGATGCCCTTCATCGAACCGGACAGCCGCAGGCGGCGGGTCAGGGAGCGCGTGTCCACGCCCTCCAAACCGATTTTTCCGGCATCCTCCAAAAAATCCTTGAGGCTTTTCGTCATCCGCCAGTTGCTGGGGCGCGATGAATATTCCCTGACGATGAAGCCCTCCAGATGAAGGTCCGACGACTCCATGTCTTCGTCATTGACGCCGGTGTTGCCGATCAGCGGATACGTCATGGCGACGATCTGGCCTTTGTAGGAAGGGTCGGTGACAATTTCCTGATAGCCGGTCATCCCGGTGTTGAAGACGACTTCACCCAGGGCCTCTCCTGCGCCGGCAAAGGCAGAACCTTCGAAAACGCTTCCGTCTTCAAGAACGAGCAACGCCCGCCGATTTTTTTTAAAGAGGGACATGGGGCTGTTTATCTCCTGGCGACCTTCGGCGCCTGCCGGATCACGTTCCGGACTGTTTCAACGCCGCCTCAATAAATTTGCTGAACAGCGGATGCGGCGAGGTTGGACGGGATTTGAATTCCGGGTGAAACTGGCATCCGAGAAACCACGGGTGGTCGGAAATTTCAATGATCTCCGCCAGCGTGCCGTCCGGCGACGCGCCGGTGATGCGCAGACCCTTTTCAGTCAGCATCTTTTTAAAGTCATTGTTGAATTCATAGCGGTGGCGGTGCCTCTCCGAAATTTCCTTTTGACCGTAAGCTTCAAAGGCAAAGGAGGATTCGGCAATGGCGCAGGGCCATGCGCCCAGCCTCATGGACGCGCCCTTGTCCCGCACGGTGCGCTGCTGGGGCAGCAGGTCAATGACCGGATGCGGACACGCCGGATCAAACTCGGAGCTGTTGGCGCTGGCCAGGCCGCAGATATCGCGGGCGTATTCGATCACCGCCATCTGCATGCCCAGACAGATGCCGAAATAGGGGATTTGGTTTTCCCGCGCATAGCGCGCCGACAGGATCATGCCTTCGATGCCGCGGTTGCCGAAGCCGCCCGGCACCAGCACGCCGTCCACGTCCGACAGATGACTTGCCGCGCCGTCCTGCTCGATTTTTTCCGTATCGACAAATTTCAGTTTTACCCGGCAGTTGTTGGCGATGCCGCCGTGCACGAGCGCCTCATTCAGGCTTTTGTAGGAATCCGTGAGGTTGACGTATTTGCCCGCGATGCCGATGCAGACTTCATGGGCCGGATGATAAAATTTTTCGACCACATTCTCCCAGGCGGTAAGCTTCGGTTGTCCGGTCCACATGTTGAGCAGTTCAATAATCTTTGCATCGAGTCCTTCGCGGTGATACACCAGCGGACACTCGTAAATGCAGCCGACATCCTTGGCCGTAAAGACGCAGTTGACTTCAACATTGCAAAACAGAGCAATCTTGCCTTTAATCTCGTCGGACAGAAAGTTTTCCGTCCGGCACAACAGAATATCCGGCTGAATGCCGATTTCCCGCAAAGCCTTCACACTGTGCTGCGTGGGTTTGGTCTTCACTTCCCCGGCGGTTTTTATAAACGGCACCCAGGTCAGATGGATGAAAATGGCGTTTTGCCGGCCCACTTCGTTGCGGAACTGGCGGATGGCTTCCAGGAAGGGAAGACTTTCAATGTCGCCTACGGTTCCGCCGATTTCCACGATGGAAACGTCGAACCCTTTCGCGGTTTCGCGGATGAAATCCTTGATTTCGTTCGTGATATGCGGGATGACCTGAACGGTTTTGCCCAGGTAGTCGCCGCGTCTTTCCCTGGTAATGACGGAAAAGTAAACCTGTCCGGTGGTCAGGTTGTTGCGCTTTCCCATCCGTGTGGAGGAAAATCTTTCGTAGTGGCCAAGATCAAGATCCGTTTCCGCGCCGTCGTCGGTGACGAAGACCTCCCCGTGCTGAAAAGGGCTCATCGTCCCCGGATCAACATTAATATACGGATCCAGCTTTTGATTCGACACCCGAAGCCCGCGTGATTCCAGAACGGCCGCAATCGATGCCGCCGCCAGGCCCTTGCCCAGCGACGACAGAACGCCGCCGGTCACAAAAATAAATTTTGTATTTTTCACAGTTGGTCCTCTTGCAATTCCATGGCCTTCAAGAGAGCCGGGACGGCGGGGAACGCCGCCCCTGCGTCTGTATCAGCAGATAAACAACATTTCCCAGAACTTGGGCAGAGGCCACCGCTCATCATCCACCAGATTTTCCAGGGCATCCACGGATTCCCGCAGCTCATCCATCTTCGGCTTGACCCTGGCGGCAAGGGTTTCCGCCTTTTTCTGCTCATCGTGAACGGCTTCGGCCGCTTCCACCCTGGCCAGGATGTCCTTGTTGGTGACGTAAATTGTATGGATCAGATCCAGGATCTTTTTAAGGAGCTCCGTCTGCGATGAAACCACCGCGCCGGAACCGATTGCTTCCTTCGCGGCATGGATCGCTTTGGCCAGTTTCTCCTGATACGACACGGCGGCCGGAATAATCTGCGTCATGCAGATGTTGTTGAGACATTTCGCCTCAATTTCCAAATCCTTAATGTAACGCTCTACATGAATCAGCTGGCGGCTCTTGAGCTCCACCCTGGAGAGGACTTCATATTTTTCAAACAAATCCAGCGCCTTGTCGGTGACGAGCGCGCGAAGCGCCGTGGGCGTGGTTTTTTCGTTGGGAAGTCCGCGCCGTTTGGCTTCGGCTTCCCATTCCCTGGTGTAGTTGTCACCGTTGAACAGGATCGGACGGACGGATTTGATTTCGCTTCTGAGCACGTCAAACACGGCCTGATTGATGTTCTTTGCGTTCCTGGTTTTGGCTTTGATCTTCTCGGCCAGCTCATCGATGCTTTCGGCCACGATCGTGTTGAGAGCGATGACCTGCGTGGCGATGGACTGCGAGGAGCCTACCGCGCGGAATTCAAACTTGTTTCCGGTAAAGGCGAAAGGCGACGTCCGGTTGCGGTCGGTATTGTCCTTGCTGACCTGATACAGAGACGAGACGCCCAGATCGATGATTTCGGCATTCGTGGCTTTCGTCACGGTGCCTTTTTCAATATTGTCCAGAATCTGCGTGAGCTGTTCGCCCAGGAACACGGAGATGATCGCCGGCGGCGCCTCATTGGCGCCCAGGCGGTGGTCGTTCCCGTAGGAGGCCACGGAGGCTCGCAGAATGTCCGCATGCTTGTAAACGGCGCGGACCGTCGCGATGAGAAACACCAGAAACTGAATGTTGTCCTGCGGTGTCGTGCCGGGGTTGAGCAGGTTATTGTCGTTGTTGTCGGCCATCGACCAGTTAACGTGCTTGCCGGAACCGTTAATTTTGGCAAACGGTTTTTCGTGCAGGAGCGCGGCCAGCTTGTGTTTTTTGGCCACGCTGCGCAGCGTCTCCATCACCAGCTGGTTGTGGTCAATGGCGAGATTGGCTTCTTCATAAACGGGGGCGATCTCATACTGACTGGGCGCCACTTCGTTGTGGCGGGTTTTTGCCGGAATGCCCAGTTTAAAGAGTTCTTCCTCGACGTCATGCATAAAGGAGGAAATTCGTTCCTTGATCGAGCCGAAGTATTGATCTTCCAGCTCCTGCCCCTTGGCCGGAGCCGCGCCGACCACCGTCCGGCCGCCCAGGACCAGGTCCTGGCGTTTGTAAAAATAGTCCATATCGATCAGGAAATATTCCTGCTCGGGGCCGAGATTGGACATCACCTTTTTAACATTTTTGACGCCCAGGAGCTTCAGCATCGCCACGGCGCTTTTACTCAACGCGCGGATGGATCGCAAAAGAGGCGTCTTTTTGTCGAGCGCCTGACCCGTGTAGGAAATGAAGGCGGTCGGAATGCACAGGGTTGTTGAAATGCCGTTTCTCTTGATAAACGCGGGCGAGGACATGTCCCAGGCCGTGTAACCTCGCGCTTCAAAAGTCGCGCGGATGCCGCCGGAGGGGAAAGACGAAGCATCCGGCTCGCCCTGGACGAGCTGTTTTCCGGAGAATCGCTCAATCACTTCGCCCGGTGCGATCGGATCGGCAAAGGCGTCGTGCTTTTCCGCCGTGATGCCCGTCATCGGCTGGAACCAGTGTGCAAAATGCGTCGCGCCCTTTTCCAGCGCCCATTCCTTCATGGCGTGCGCTACGACATTGGCCGTATCCGCATCCAGGGGCATGTCTTCGTTGATTGCGTCCATCAGCTTTTTGTAGATGTTCTTGGGAAGCTTATCCTTCATGACCTTGTGGTTGAAGGTGTCCTCGCCGAAATACTGCGAGACGGGGACAAACTTTTCCTTTTCGATGATATAGCTTCTCTCTGCGGCCGCGATGGTATCTGTTTTTTTCATGGTTTTTCATCCTTTATCTGAAAAAATGGTTTACGCTAAAGGTTTATTCTCCGCGATTTCCCAGACGCCGGTGGGACAGGCCCCGGCGCAGAAACCGCAACCGATGCAGCGCTCGGCGTTGACTTCGTATCTAAACTTGCCCCCGGCGGTCTGGATGCGGGAGATGGCCTGTTCGGGGCATATTTCCTCGCACAGGCCGCAGTCCCGGCACGCGCCGCAGGAGGCGCATCTGGTCGCGCAGGAGGCGGGATCGCTCATTCCCGCGGCGCGGGGGTCGAAGTATTGCAGCTTGACGCGATCATGGCGAATCGGCGGCAATTTGTCATAGGATTCGTGTGCTCCCCGGATCGAATCGTCGATGGACCGCGCGGCGATTCTGCCCGCGCCGATGGCGTCGGTTAAAAGACCCGGCCGCACCGCATCGCCGATGGCGTAAACCTGAGAGTCGCTGGTGGCGTACGTGTCGTCCACCAGCACAAAACCTCGCTCGGTCGCAATTTCTTCCGGCAGGAAGGATAAGTCCGGCAGTTCGCCTACCGCCACGATGACCGTATCGGCGGGCAGCACATCGCCTGACGTCAGCTCGACGCCCGAATCCGTCACCGCTTTTGTGACACGCGGCCACAGAAACACCGCGCCTGCCGCTTCGGCATGCTGCCTCTCCACGCCGAACGACGCGGGTTCTTGAACGTCAATCAATGTCACGCTTTTCGCGCCCAGGCGAAAAGCCTCCGTCGCTGCGTCACAGCCGACATTGCCGGCGCCGATAATGACAACCTTCTCGCCTGCGTTTGCGCAATCGAGCTTGCTTTGCCGCAAAAACTCGAGTGCGCTTATGGTTCTGTCCATCCCCGGCACAGGGAGCTTGCGCGGGCTTTGCGCACCCGCCGCAATGACCACAAAGTCATGATCGTTTTTGAGTTTGGCAAAACCCTGCCGGGTCAGCGCCTGGCCGGTTTGTGTCCGGGTAAGATTTCTGGCCAGCCTCTCGATTTCATGCTCGACCACCTCCGCGGGAATGCGGCTTTTGGGTATCGAGTCGGTGATCTTGCCGCCCAGTTGTTTGCGGCTCTCCACAATCGTGACATCGTGGCCGGAGAGCCACAATTGCCAGGCCACAGACAGGCCCGCGGGACCGCCGCCCACGACGGCGATCTTTTTGCCTGTTTCGGGCGCGCGCCGGGGGACTTTTGCCTGAAGCGACGCCTTTCCCAGCACCCGCACATCCACCGGATCGAGTTTCACCAGGTTCCGCGTGCAGCTCTGCATACAGAGGTTCGGACACAAATGGCCGCAGACGGCCGCGGGGAAGGGGGTGTATTCCAGCGCCAGATTCACGGCTTCTTCCAGATGGCCTTTGCGGATCAGTTCCCATCGTTTTTGAACGGGAATGCCGGTCGGGCAGGCCGCCTGGCAGGGCGGAAGATATTTTTCGTTTTCCCAGGAGGGAACAAAGCGCCGGAGCGCTCCGGTGGTAATCACGTCGATCGGAGAACGGTCCAGACTCGACAAATCGCCGATCAAACCGCCCCGGCCCAGCTCATGTTCCCAGACCTCCTGTTTGAATTTCGCCATCGGACGAACGAATCGAGAGGCCTTTTCAGAAGGTTTGCGGGCGATCAAAAGCTGCCAGTCTTCCCGTTTTTCCGCGAGCTGTTCAAATAAATACTGCCTGCCGATGGCATCGAGAAATGTTTTGAGGTTTTGCTTCAACCACTCCCATTCGTCGTCCGGAAGGTCGGTCACCAGCCGGGCATCGGGTTGGCTGTAAGCTTCCTGACTGCCGCGGAAGAATATTTTTCCGCCGACCATGCCGACGCAGGGCCGGTATCCGAGCACGTTTTTTTCTTCTTCCGCGCCCGCGCCGCAAATCACGGCGATGCCGCCCGCCATGAATTCCGCAAACGAGTCTCCCGCTTTGCCGAAAACCCATAGTTCGGGCGGCTCAAAGCGCGGGTTGTATTTGGTCATGGTCATGCCGCGCGCGCCGATGTTGCCGCCGATGTACACCCGTCCCTGCGCCATGGCGTTTGCCGCGCCGTTGGTGGCATTTCCGTGCACAATGATTTTTGCCCCCGCGTTGAGCCAGCCGACGTCGTCAGAGGCGGGGCCGAATGCTTGAATCGTGGTGTTCGCAAATCCCATGGACCCCAGGCGCTGACCGGACGTGCCCAGCACATCGACCTTCACCGGTTCGTCGTGCGCCCGCCAGAGACGGCCGCCAATGCCGTGCTGCCCCAGGGCGGTGACTTCAATATGACGGCAACCGTCTGCCACGGCTTTCTGAATGCGTTCTTCCAGAATCCGTGAATCCACGCGGACGGTGTTTTCCACGCCGGCAATTTTGATCGTATCTTTTCTGGTCATCGTCTTACCCTGTTTTCCAATTCCGTGGCGTTACCGTAGGGAACGGTTTAAAACCGTTCCCCACTACAGAACGTATTTGATGTTCAACCGCCCGGCGGCGTCCGCATCGCTGATGCCCAGGGCATCCGACATGCCGATCGGCAGTGAAGTGGAGCGCCCCAGCGGCGCCACGATCTTTTTCAGTTCCGTGTCGAACGTTAAATAGACGTCCACCAGCCGCTGGGCAACCCGCTCCGGGTCCAGCCGCCGATCCAGCCGCGGGTCCTGCGAGGTGATGCCTTTGGGGCAAACGCCGACGTTGCAGACATTGCATCGGTCGCCCTCCGATCCCAGACAGCCGGCGGCCGCCTGCATGATGTATTTGCCCGTCTGAACACCGCTGGCGCCCAGCATGATCAGGGCGGCGGCATTGGCGGCCAGATTGCCGTTTTTCCCGATGCCGCCGCCGGCAAAGAGGGGGAGCTCGTTTTGTTTGCCCAGCTTCACCAGCGTCAGGTAGGCGTCGCGCAGGTTGCTGGCGATGGGGTGTCCCATGTGGTTCATGGAAACATTGTAGGCCGCGCCCGTGCCTCCGTCCTCGCCGTCGATGGCGAGTCCGGCCGCG
>JAAZOZ010000179.1 GCA_012797505.1 Smithella sp.
TCCACGCGATCCAGCATGTCCCGGTGGTCCGCAAAGGCCGGACACCCGTAAAGATCGGCCGCCTTTTGGGCCTTTTCGATTTGGCTGTCGGACACGCCGGCAATGACGCAGGAGCCGATCCGGGCATATTTCTGCAGATGATAACCGCCCAGATGGCCGATCCCGACCACGCCGATGCGTAATTTTTTTTCTGCTGTCATGTTTTATCTCTCAGCGGCAGACGCCTCTTTCCGAATTTTTGATGAAGGTGAGAAAATGCCGGACCTCCGGGAGATCCTCCACCTCTTTTTGCGCTTTTTCCAGAGCGGCCTCCAGAAGCAGATCGGAGCGGAAAACAATCTTGTAGGCGTCCTTGAGCGCTTTGATGGTTTGTTCAGAAAAATTGCGCCGCTGCAGGCCGATCAGATTGAGGCCGAACAGTTTGGCGTGGTTGCCGTTGGCCAGCGTGTAGGGGGGGACATCCCGGGCCACGCCGGAAGCGCCGCCGATGAACGAATGCGCCCCGATGCGCGTGAACTGATGGACGCCCGACAGGCCGCTGATGATGGCGTAGTCTTCCACGTGAATGTGGCCGGCCAGCGTGGCGACGTTGGACATGATGATATGGTTTCCCAGCTTGCAGTTGTGCGCGACATGGCAGTACGCCATGATCAGATTGTGGTCGCCGAGGATGGTGACGCCGATGTCGGCGGACGTCGAGCGGTGGATGGTGACGAATTCGCGGATGGTGTTGAAGTTGCCGATGACCACCCGCGTCTTTTCACCGCCGAATTTCAAATCCTGCGGGGGCGCGCCGATCGAGCAGAATTGAAAGATGCGGCAGCCTTCGCCGATGCGGGTGTAATCGTCAATGACGGTGTGCGGACCGATCACGGTGTTTTTGCCGATGACCACGTCGCTGCCGATGATGCTGTAAGGGCCGATTTCCACGCCTTCTGCCAGTTGGGCGTCGGGCGCGACGATGGCGGTGGGATGAATTTTCATGGTTCACCTTCCCTGTTTTTATGAATGACGGCTTCCAGCTCTTCCACGCGCCGGAGCAGTTTTTCCATTTTGGCGCGGATTTCCGGAAGTTTGGCCTTGCTGACTTCGACCTTCAGCCAGTCCCGGAACGGAAGAAACGGCGTGCCTCCGCCGACCATGCCCGCGGGAATGCTCTTGTGAATGCCCGAGGAAGCGCCGATCATCACGGAGTCTCCGATGGTGATATGGCCGACGATGCCGACCTGGCCGCCGATGATGACGCTTTTGCCGATTTTGGTCGAGCCGGAGATGCCGGTCTGCGCGGCGATGGCCGAATTTTCGCCGATGACGACGTTGTGCGCGATCTGCACGAGGTTGTCGATCTTCACGTTGCGCCCAATCCAGGTTTTGCCCAGCGTGGCGCGGTCCACGGTGGTGTTGGCGCCCAGCTCCACGTCGTCGTCGATTTGAACGATGCCGACCTGGGGGATTTTTTTGTTCTGCGATCCCGGCGCGGAAAATCCGAAGCCGTCGCCGCCGATGACCACCCCGGAATGCAGGATGACCCGCCGGCCGATGACCGAGCGGGCGTAAACGGAGACGTTGGCGTACAGGACGGAATCTTCTCCAACCGAAGCGTCGCGGCCGATAAATACGCCGGGATAAAGAACCGCGCCTTTATCCACGCGGGCGCCGCGGCTGATGAACGCCCGGGGCATGACGGTCGCCTCCGGGGAGACCGAAGCCCCTTCTTCGATATATGCGTCCGGGCTGATGCCCGCGGGACCGTGATCGACCGGATAAAAAACCGCCAGCAGCTTGCCGAACGCCGCGTAGGGATCGGCCACGGCAATCAGATTTTTATCCGGCGCGACGGTTCCCGGAGGGACGAGGATCGCCCCCGCGAGCGTGGTTTTGAGCCACTTGAAATACTTCGGATTGGAGACAAACGTCAGATCGTCCGCGTCCGCCTCCTCGATCGGACGGATATCGCCGATCAGCTTCTGGCCGTCTCCCGCAACCGCGCCGCCCACCAGGGCGGCTATTTCCGCAATGCTTTTTTTCATGGTCTTCAGCGAGGCTTACTTTTTTGCGCCCGACGCTTTGTTGAAATCATCGATGACCTTTTTGCTGATGTCGCCGGCCTTGTCGAAGTAGGGCAGCGGCATGGTGCTGATGTCCATGATCACGGTGTATTTTTCCTTTTCGGCAATGGCCCGGACGACTTTCAGGATTTCGGGGATCAGTTGCTGCGAATATTCCTGATCGCGTTTCTGCAGCTCCTTGTTGGTGTCGTCCACGAGAATCTGGTAGTCGCGCATTTTTCGCTGGTAGGCGGTTTCCTTGTCGCCGCGCGCGCTGGCCGTCATCACGGCGCCCTGTTTGTCCAGTTCGTCCTTGAGTTTTTTCACCTCGTTTTCCATGGATTTGATGTTTTCCTGTTTCCGGGCAAACAGCTTTTTAAAGTCTTCGGCCGCTTTCTTGCCCGCATTGGAATTTTGAATGATCGTCTGCATATTGATGAAGCCGATCTTGTCGGCGGCCAGCGCCGTGTTCGTCCAGGCAAAAAGAAGCAGCGTCAGTCCCGCGATCAAAAGAATACTCTTTTTCATCTTAAAATTTCCTCCTTCAGTCGGTTAAATTACTGTTCAGTAATGAAAATTTCTTTCATTAGCTCTATCACATAAACATGCCGATGGTGAATTCCCAGCGGCCCTTGCTGTCGTCGCTCAGTCCCTTGTTGTCCAGCACGTAGCCGTACTCCAGGCGAAGCGGGCCGATGGGAGAATACCAGCGGATGCCGGCGCCGCAGGTGCTTCTCAGGTCGTCGAGATAATAGCCGCCGTTCCAGGTGTTGCCCGTGTCGTAAAATACGACGCCCTTTATTCCTGCGTCTTTGACGAGCGGAAAAACCACCTCCGCGGTCCCGGTGAGCATGGTGGTGCCGCCGACCACGTCGCTGGTTCCCGGATTGGTCGGCCCCACGTAGCGCAGACCGCGCAGGGAGTTGATGCCGCCCAGCACGTACCGTTCATAGATCGGAATCTTGTCGTCGCTGTCGTCATTGTTCTGCAGATACCCGATCTGGCCTTTCAGGGAGAAGACCATGTCCCAGAAGAGCGGAACAAAGCCGATCGTGCTGGCGTTGTATTTGACGAACTTGGTGTTCCCGCCCAGCGGCATGCCGGCATACTGGACGGATGCGGTGGACTTGAGGCCTTTGCTGGGGAACATGACGTCGTTGGTGGTGTCGTAGGACATGGTGAAGGTGACGGCGCTCGTCTTTCGCTCGCCCTCCTGCACCTTGATGTAATACGACGCGGTGGCATAATTGATGTCCTGGATGTTGTCGATGCTGTACTTGTAGCCGACGTAGCCGACGATTTTCCAGAACAGCGGGTGGCCCAGGGTGACCCCCGCGCCCATGGTGTCCAGCGTGTAGGAGTCGTATTCCTTTTTGTATTTCCAGACGTCGGCCTTGAACCACAACGGCAGATCGAACAGGAAGGGTTCGGTGAAGGACAGTTCGTAGTTGTTGGTTTTGGAGCCGAGCGAGGCCTTCAGGCTCATGGTCTGCCCGTAGCCCAGGAAGTTCTGCTGAACGATCTGCGCCATGATCACCGCCTGGTCCACGGCGCTGTACCCCGCGCCGATCATGAACATGCCGGTGTTTTTTTCCTTGACCCGGATGTTGATGTCCATTTGGTTGTCCGGCGCCTTGTCCGTCTGGATGTCCACTTCTTCGAAATAGCGAAGCTGGTTGAGGTTTTCGTAGCTTTTTTTCAGCTTGGTGGAGGAATACAAATCCCCCTCCACGATGAACAGCGAACGGCGGATCACTTTGTCGCGGGTGGTGGTGTTGCCGGAAATGCCGATGCGGGCGATGTGGACCAGTTCGCCTTTCTTCAGGAGGAAGTTCAAATCCACCAGCTGCTCCTTTTCATGGGTGGTGACCTGGGGATTGACGTCGGCATTGGCGTACCCTTCGTCGTTGGCCGTTGTCGTGATCATCTCCATGTCCTTCATGATCGCTTCCCGGCTGTAGTGGCTGCCGCTTTTGGTCTTTAACTGCGCGTACAGGTCGGCCCGGGTTTTCTCCAGATAATCTCCGGAGATTTCCACTTTGCCGATTTTGAAGCGCTTGCCTTCGCGGACGACAATCTTGATGTAGATGCCCTTGTCGTCATGCGTGATGACCGGCTCGCCGATCTGGGCGTTCACGAAGCCGTTGTTGAAATAAAAAGCGGTCAGCCGCTGAACATCCTGCTTGAGCTGCTGGGATTGCAGGATGCCCGTGTCCGTAATGAAGCCCAGCAGGGTTCGCTCGTTCGTGGCCATCATGCCGACCAGTTCTTTGGTCGTGAAGGATTCATTTCCTTCAAACGTAATGGAGCGGATATAAACCCGGTCGTTTTCCTTGATGTCCAGAATCAGGACGAAATCCTTCTCGCCGTCTTTTTCCAGACGGTCGGTAATTTCGGCGTTGTAGTAGCCTTTGGTGTCGTAAAGCGCCTTGATTTTTTGCAGGTCCTGCTTGATGTTTTCCGGATTGACGCTTTGCCGCACCTTGACGCTCATGGCTTCCAGAATGTCGTCCTTGTCCACCTTCTTGTTGCCGATCAGGCGGATTTCCGAAATGAGGCCTTTTTCGACCACGTTGAAGGTCAGCACCTTGCCTGCGGCCTCCGTCGCGACGTCGGCGCTGACGTCCAGAAAATACCCCATCTTGAAGATGGTTTTGATGTCGTCGCTGATGTCTTCCTCATCCAGCGGATTTCCGGGCCTGCTTTTGATTTTCTGCCGGATGGCGTCCGCGCCGATCTTGCGGTTGCCCGCGATTTCCACTCGCGCGATTTTATCCAGGAGGCCCGCCCGGTCCAGAATTTCCCGCTTCAGCGCCGCCGCCAGCGCTCGGGCGCCCGCGTCGCCCTTTCCCTGAACCGAAACGGCCGGCAGGATTTTCCCTTCGGCAACGTCGATGATTTGCGCGTCGATGTTCAGGGCTTCGCCGAACTGCATAATGCTGCCGGTGACGACGTAATCGGCGCCCAGCGCTTTTCCCGCCGCGGCCGCTTCCTGCGGGTTGGGGGCAGGGCTGCCCGGTTCGAAGCCCCCCGCGGTTTTTACTTCCACTTTCTTTTCCCGCCCGAATTCCGTAAGCAGGCTGTTGTAAACCGACGCCTGCAGTTCGGCGCTTCCGGAAAGCGCGTAAACCTCAAAGGGGAGAACGCATATTTTTTTGGGGCCGTCCGCCCGCGCCTCCGCCGCAAACAAAAGAAGAAGAACCGCGATGAAGAGCCGGATCGTTTTGAAGTTAAAAATCATAAATTTTCCCGTCGCGCAGACCGATTCTGCCGGACATCCTTTCCGCCAGCAGTCTGTTGTGCGTGACTACAACCAGCGTTATTTTTTTTTCGGCGTTCAAGGCAATTAGAAGGTCTTCTATCTTTTTTCCTGTTTCCGTGTCAAGGTTTCCCGTCGGTTCATCCGCCAGCAGAATTTCCGGTTCCATCGCCAGGGCGCGGGCGATGGCCACGCGCTGCTGCTCTCCGCCGGAGAGCTCCCCCGGTTTGTGCCGGAGGCGATGCTCCAGGCCGACCTCCGTCAAAAGATGCGCTGCCCGGTCCAGGGCTTTTTTTCGCTCAAGCCCTCCGATGAACGCCGGCATCATGGCGTTTTCCAGCGCCGTAAACTCCGGCAGAAGGTTGTTGAACTGAAACACGAAGCCGATGGTTCGGTTGCGGAACGCCGCGATTTTCTTTTCATTCCAGTTGAAAACCGCCTGGCCGGCAATGGAAAGCGAGCCTCCGGTCGGATGGTCCAGCGTGCCGAGAATATGAATCAGCGTGCTTTTTCCCGCGCCGGACACGCCGACGACGGCCAGGGAGTCGCCTCTGGCGATTTCCAGGTTCAATCCCTTCAGGACTTCAATTTTATTGCCGTCTTTGACGAAGGTTTTGGATAAATTTTCCAGTTTAATCATATGCGCCGCAAGACCATGGGGATTATTCATATCTCAGGGCTTCCGCCGGATCCAGCCTCGACGCCCTCCATGATGGATAGATCGTGGACAGAAAACA
>JAAZOZ010000016.1 GCA_012797505.1 Smithella sp.
CCATGCGGCTCAATCCGATTTCCGTTTGTGAACTTACAGATTGGGCAAAACCAGAGGAAGCTTTAAACCTGCTGAACCGGTTTGGCGGATTTCCCGAGCCCTTTCTATCCGGTTCGGACCAGGAGGCGGCGCGCTGGCGCAATCAGTATTATGCGGATTTAATCCGCGAAGACATTCTGGAATTCGGACGCCTGCAGGAAGTGCGCACGATGCGGCTTTTGCTGGAATTGCTGCGATCCCGGGTCGGCTCACCTCTTTCCTACACGTCGATTGCGCAGGACCTCCAGATCGCCCCCAACACCGTCCGGCGATACATTGATATTCTGGAAAGCTTGTGCATCGTATTTACGATACGTCCTTTTCATCACAACGTGGCCCGAGCAATTTTGAAAGAGCCCAAACTGTATTTTTATGACAGCGGATTTGTGCAGGGCGATGAAGGCGTTCGTCTGGAAAATACCTGCGCGGTTTGTCTTCTGAAGCATGTTCAGTATCTGCAGGATATCAAAGGCGAAGACGTGGAATTGAACTATATCAAAACCAAGGAGGGGAAAGAGGTGGATTTCACGCTGAGCCGTAAAAAAAAGGCAACGCACCTGATTGAAGTAAAAACGTCGGATGATTCGCCTGCCCCGTCTCTGGTTGCTTTATCGAAAAAAATGCCCGAAGTGGCGGCCATTCAGCTTGTTGCAAATCTCCGGCGCGAACAGCAGATCGATCGCGTTGCAGTGGCAAGCGCCGGTAAATGGCTGGCACAATTATCAGCGTAGTGAAGTGTAAGAGGGTCGCCATGAAGCGAGATATTGAAAAACACACCCCGAAGATTGTCCTGATTACGAAGCCTTCAGCAAATCCTTGGTCGCAACGGCCACCTGCGTAAACATTCCTTTGGACACCAGCTTTTCCAATCCGTCGGAAACAGAAAATACTTCAGCTTCGACAACTTTGATCTTTTTCCCGTTGTTGATCACTTTTGACCGGCATAGGATGACCGGACCGGTAGCCGGCTTGAAGTAGTTGATTTTAAATTCAACCGTTAGAATACGGAATTGATCGGATACCGTCGTAAAGGATGCGTATCCTGATGTA
Source organism: Smithella sp. (assembly GCA_012797505.1). Taxonomy (GTDB): domain Bacteria; phylum Desulfobacterota; class Syntrophia; order Syntrophales; family Smithellaceae; genus UBA8904. Next base: position 1,090 of record JAAZOZ010000016.1, read on the forward strand.
TGATCCGTCATGGCCGCGATCACTCCGGCATGAACAAATCCGTCCTGCTGCCGGTGTTCTTTACGCACTTTCAGGCAGGTTTCAAACACGCCGTAGTCCGCGCGAAGAACTTCCACCCCGCAGAAAGCGATGAAACCCTGAACAAAATCTTTCTTTAAAAATTCAATCCGATCAGACGACATAAACCTCCTCTATTTTCAAAAATCTTTTCTATACATCCCAGATGAAGATCACGCCGCTGGTCGGGAAGACCCATTCTTCGGGGGCGATCCGGATATGGATGGACTGGTCGCGGCTGGCCCGGATATCCGCGCGGGGATGGCGGCCGGCAAAAAAACTTTCCGCCCGGACGTTGTGGAGGCCCGCCTGCCCGTAATGGAAGTTGATTTCCAGGCCGCGCGTCGGATAGAGCAGATACACGGGGAAAGTCCGGTTGCTCTTGGCTTTCTTGGTGAGAATCTCAATTTCAATTTTTACTTCGCGGTTGATTTTTGACTTGAGCTTGTCGCTGCCGCACCAGACTTCATACCCCCTCGCGGTCTTGGCGGCCCGCGTGATCGGAATATCTTCCCCGTCGATGCGCATTTTTTCCACGGTGAAATCGCGCTCCACCACCAGATCGTCGCCGCCGAGAATCCAGCGGTATTCGCAGTGCTCATCCTCAATCAAGGCCTCGAGCTGCGCCCGGTCCGAGGCGCAGCCGATCATGAACACGTCGCTGCGGATCGTTTTTTTGTATTCGACATGCGTCCGCAGTTGAAAGTAGGCGTCCGCGCGCTTCCGCTGCTCTCCGCTCCCCGGCATCTGAGCGATGGAGATGTCGTAGCGGAAGGAGGACCGCAGTTCGAGCTGCCGGTCTTCCTTGCCGAAGAGCGTCTCGAACATTTCATAATAGATGGCGTCGCCCAGCTCCTCGCTGCGGGTGCGCGTCTGGAAGCATTGGCGGATGATGCTGTCGATGCGCGCCAGGGATTTTTCTTCGCCGGGAATGAAAATCCGGCGCAGCCTCGGCTCCACGGCGTCGGTTTGCCCTTTTTGCAGAAAAACGCGCGGCGCGCGCTTGCCCAGCGCGCAGAGAATTTCATAGCTGATGGTCTGCGCCCGGGCTGCAATTTCGTTGGCGCTGATGTATTCGTCTCCCTGCCGTCCCAGCAGGACGACTTCATCGCCCACGACGCAGTCGGGAATATCCGTCACGTCCAGCGTGCACATATCCATGGACACTCTCCCGATGACCGGGGCGCGCCGGCCTCGGATCAGGGCTTCGCCGCGGTTGGACAGGAGAAACGGGTAGCCGTCGCCGTAGCCGACCGGGATGGTTGCCACGCGGGTTTTTTCCTGCGTGATGTAGGTGCGGTTGTAGCCGATGCCGTAGCCCGCGGGAAATTCCTTGATCAGAACGATCGTCGTTTTAAAAGACATGACGGGCGTCAGATGGGCTTTGTCCCTGGTTTCGTTCGACGGATAGATGCCGTACGTCATGATGCCGGGCCTCGTCATCTCCAGCTTCAGCCCGGGATAATTCAAAATCGCGCCGCTGTTGTCCATGTGGCGGATGGGAATGGAAATGCCCCGGCGCGCAAGCTCCGCCAG
>JAAZOZ010000017.1 GCA_012797505.1 Smithella sp.
ATGCGCGTCAGACAGCGTTCAATGCCGTCGCTGTCCATCACGATTTTCGGCCGGTTGTCCATGATGATGTCCCTTTCGTTTTGTAATCCGCCGCGGCAGTTTCAAGTCATCGCGGAGTGTTGATGAAAAATGCGCGGCGGTTATAAAAAAAGCCTTTCCCCTTGCGGAGAAAGGCTTTCATGGGCTTGATGGAGATCTTTTTCATTTTTTCTTCTTTTTCAATCTCACGGGATCGAATTAAAAGTTTCCTGTGGAATTCATACAACCGGGGGCCCTGCCTGTCAAGATAAAAATATGCCGGGCCGGCGCGGCATCAGTGCAGCAAATTTCCCAGACGTTCCCAGCGGATTTTTTTCAAAGGATTGCTCTGACTGTCGCTGTTCCAGGACCAGTAGATGATCATGGCCTTTCCCTCCACGTCCTTCAATTCCACAAAGCCCCAGAATCGGCTGTCCAGGCTCTGATCGCGGTTGTCGCCCATCACAAAGAGAGCATTTTTGGGGACCGTGACCGGGCCGAAATTGTCGCGGGGCTGGACGATGGCCGGGTAGGAGACCGGATCGGAATAAACGCCGTTCCTGTCCTCGTAGGGCCGGTCATTGATCAATATTTTTTTATTGCGAATTTCGATTTTGTCGCCCCCCACGCCGATGACCCGTTTAATAAAGTCCTTGGAGCGGTCCTGGGGGTAAATGAAAACGATAATGTCTCCTCTTTTCGGATCCGTCACGGGAATGATCGTTCTTCTCAGCAGAGGGATCTTGACGCCGTAAATGAATTTGTTGACGAGCAGATGATCCCCGACGAGCAGGGTGGGCGCCATCGATGAGGAGGGGATCTTATAGGCCTGAACAATCAGCGTCCGGACGACAACGGCAATTAAGATGGCGACGATGATCGCTTCGATGAATTCCTGAACCTTGGCTTTGGAGGAAGCTCCGGATTTTTTTTCCCGGGGCAGGTTTTTCGACGGGGCTTTGTTTTCTTTCATGAGAGGACCAAACTCCTAGGAGTAAATGCCGGACAGGGAAATCAAAATCATGACGAGCGACAGGAAGCCTTTCAGCGCCTTTTGTCCGATCATGGCCAGAAATGCTCCGCCGGAGGCCTGAAAGGGAATTTTCAATTGAAACTGGCGGATCCATTCCGCAATCAGCAGGCCGGCCAGGCCGCCCAGAAAAAAGCCTCCCCAGATGCCGAGGCCCCAGAAAGACGGCGTCAGAAGAATCATGCCGGCGCAGGCGCCGAGGATCGCACCCCGGATGCTTTTTGCGGTTATCGGTATTTTGTGTATGTTTTTGGTTCCCGCCCACCAGTCGGCGGCTTCGGAAAGAACGGCCAGAGCCAGCAGGGCCAGAAGCATCTTCCAGCCGACCCCGGCAAAGCCCGTCAGGGCGGCGTAGAACAAAACATCCAGAAAAATGATGATGGTTCCGGGCCATCCGAACAAACTCAGATACATCCCGGCAAAGAGCAGGAGGATAAAGACAACAAATCCCGCCGCGGCCAGAGACGACAATTTATTTCTTCCTCTTTCCTTTAGAAATCTGAATGTTTTCAAAAGCGAGCACAATGGGGCTCGCGATGAAGATCGATGAATAGGTGCCGATGACCACGCCTACCAGGAGCGCGAAAGCGAAATCGTGGATCACCGGGCCGCCCAGGAAAAACAGGGAAAGCAGAACGAGAATAACCGTGAAAGCGGTCAGAATCGTGCGGCTCAGCGTTTCGTTGACGCTGGAATTGATGATTTCCGCAAGACTTTTCTTTAGGTCTTTTTTGCGGTTCTCCCGGATGCGGTCAAAGACCAC
>JAAZOZ010000180.1 GCA_012797505.1 Smithella sp.
GCGTACCCCTGTTCCGTGGCCTGCTGCCTCGAGGCCGATCCTGACGCCTGCGCCTGGGGGAAAAGGTCTCCCCGGGCCGCGATATAGCGCCCGCTGTATTCCTCAATCCGGGCCGCCGCGATGAGCACGTCCTTGTTTTCCTGCAGGGCCGTTTCCATGAGAGCGTTGAGGACGGGGTCGCGAAACTGTTCCCACCATTTCAGGTTGACCAGCGCCTGCGCTTCTTTGTCTTCAAAGCGCCATTTTCCCGGAACGGAAACCTCCGGACGGCGGTAGTCCGGGCCGACGGAGCAGCCGGCGATCAGGAGGATGAGAGAGAAAAGGAAGAGTTTCCTAATCATGCTTTTCCTCCTGGGCCTGCGGTTGCGGAAAGAGCGGCTCCGTTTGCGGCGCTCCTTTTTGCTTTCCGGAATGGCCAAACCTTTGTGTCAGCTTTTCCAGAAGGAAGTAGAACATCGGAATAAAGAAAACGGCGATCAGCGTCGCGCCCAGCATTCCCCCGATCACGCCCGTGCCGATGGAGTGGCGGCTGTTGGCGGAAGCGCCGCTGGCGACGGCCAGGGGAACGCAGCCGAGGATAAAGGCCAGAGAGGTCATGACGATGGGGCGCAGGCGCATTTTCGACGCCTGGACGGCGGCGTCATAGGCGTTGAATCCCTGTTCGCGCTTCAGCACGGCGAACTCGATGATCAGAATGGCGTTTTTCGCGGCCAGGGCAATCAGCGTGATGAGGCCGATCTGGAAGTAGATGTCGTTTTCCTGCCCTCTGAACCAGATGGCCAGGAGGGCGCCGCAGATGGCGAAAGGCACGGCTAAAAGAACGCCGAAGGGCAGGGACCATTTTTCATACTGGGCGGCCAGGATGAGGAAAACCATGATCAGGCCGAAGACAAACACCACGGCGGAGGTGCCGCCCGCCTGCTTTTCCTCGAAAGCCTCTCCGCTCCAGGCGTAGCCGAAGTCTTCGGGAAGGACTTCGTCGGCAACCCGTTCCATGGCGGCAATGGCGTCGCCGGAGCTGTAGCCGGAGGCGGGATTGCCGATGACCTTGGCCGCCGGAAAATTGTTGAACCGGGTAACCAGGTCCGGACCGGAGACGTCTTTTTTCTTCACCAGGGCTTTCAGCGGCACCATGTTGCCGCTTCTGGATCGGACATAGATCTGGTCCATGTCTCCGGGGCGGGAACGGTATTCCGGCTCTGCCTGGAGGATGACCTGCCAAAGGCGGCTGAATTTCGTGAACTGGCTGACGTAGGCGGAGCCGAAAAGGATCTGGAGCGTGTTATAGACGTCTTCCACCGGGACGCCCAGGTTTTCTGATTTTTCCCGATCCACATCCACCAGGAGCTGTTGGGAATGGACGTTAAATAGGGTTGCCACGCCTTGGAGTTCAGGCTGTTTTTTTGCCCGCGCCACGAAATCTTTGGTGATGCTTTCCATTCGGTTCATATCGCCTGTTCCGCGGTTCTGGATCCAGAATTCAAAACCGGCGGTGGTTCCGAGGCCGGGGATGGACGGCGGGTTCAGGGGCAGGACAAACCCCTCCCGGAGGCCGAGGAACATTTTGGAGGTTTGATCGATGACCGCCGGCGCCTGCAGATTCTTTTCCTTGCGTTTTTCATAGTCCAGAAGAGAAATGAACTGCAATCCCGCGTTGGTTTTTACCTGGCTGTCCAGGAGGCTGTAGCCGTCCACCTCCACGACATTTTCAATAGCCGGCTGCTTTGCGTAGATGCCTCTTGCTTTTTGATTCAGATCCTGGGTGCGGTCCAGGCTGGCGGCGTCGGGCAAAATGGAGACGCCGAGAAGGTAGCCCTGATCTTCCGACGGCACGAAGCTTGAGGGAATATGCCTGAACAGACCGATCACGCAGGCTATCATGATGACGAAGATGCAAAGGGCCACGGCCGCCCGCTTGATGACCAGTTGCACAACCCTGGAATAGCCTTCCGTCAGGCTGGCGAACTTTTCCTCGAACTTCCGGAAAAACCAGTTTTTCTGACCGTGCTGGGGTTTCAGCAGAATAGCCGCCATGGCGGGGGAGAGCGTCAGGGCCACAATTCCCGAAAAGATGACGGAAATGGCGATGGTGATGGCGAACTGCTTGTAAAGCTGTCCCGTGATGCCGCCGAGAAAAGCGACGGGAATGAAGACGGCGCATAAAACGAGCACGATGGCGGCGACGGGTCCCGTAACCTCTTCCATGGCTTTTTTAGCCGCTTCCTTGGGCGGCAGGTTGAGCTCCCTCATGTTGCGCTCCACGTTTTCGATGACGACGATGGCGTCGTCCACGACGATGCCGATGGCCAGAACCATGCCGAAGAGGGTCAGCATGTTGATGGAGAATCCGAAAAGCAGCATGCCGGTGAAGGTTCCGATGATCGAGACGGGAACGGCCAGAATGGGGATGATGGTGGCGCGGAGACTCTGCAGAAACAGGAAAACGACGATGATGACGAGCAGGCACGCTTCGAAGAAAGTCTTGACGACTTCCTTGATGGAAGCCCGGACAAATTTGGTCGTATCCATGGCGATTTTATAATCAATGCCGTCGGGGAAACCTGTCTTCAACGTCTTCAGGGTTTTTTCCACCTGCTCGGAAACTTCCAGGGCGTTGGCGCCGGCCTGCTGATAAACGGCGATGATCGTCGTATCCTTTCCATTCATGCGGCAGCGAACGCTGTAGTCCTGCTTGCCCAGTTCGGCCCGGCCGACATCCTTGAGACGAACGATGGCGGCGCCCTGGGCGTCGGTCCGGAGAATGATATTTTCAAACTCCGCCGGATCGACGAGCCTCCCCCTGGTGGTCACGGAAAAAGTCTGTTCCACGCGCCCTCTGGTCGGCGACTGGCCGATTTTGCCCACGGCAAACTGCTGGTTCTGGTTTCGGACGGCATTGGCCACGTCCGAGGCCGTGATGCCCAACTGGATGAGCCGGTCCGGCTTCAGCCAGATGCGCATGGCGTAGTCGGGACTGCCCATGATCGACGCTTCGCTGGCGCCGGGGATGCGCTTGATGGCGTCGAGAATGTACAGATTGGCGTAATTGGCGACGTAATTTTCGTCGTAGCGGTCGTTGGGGGAGTAAATGCCGATGACCATCAAAAAGCTGCTGGATTTCTTGCTGACAATGACGCCCTGCTGCGTCACCGCCTGCGGGAGCTGGGGCAGGGCCTGGTTGACGCGGTTCTGGACGTCCACCTGGGCCAGCGAGGGGTTGGTGCCGATGTTGAAATAAACATTGAGGCTCATCATGCCAGCGCTGGAGCTGGTGGAGGTCATGTAGATCATGTTGTCCGCGCCGTTGACCTGCAGTTCGATGGGGGCGGCGATGTTCTGGGAAATGACGTCGGCGCTGGCGCCCGGATAGGTTGCCGAAACGGTGACGACCGGGGGCGTGATGTCCGGGTACTGGGCAATGGGCAGGTTATTCATGGCCACCAGCCCCGCGATGACGATTACGATGGAGATGACGGAGGCAAAAACGGGGCGGTCGATGAAGAAACGGGAGATCATGGGTAAGCCTCCTATTTCTTTGCCGGCGGCGCCGGTGACTTCTTTGCTCCCGCGGGGACGGCGCTTCCGGCGGCCGGTGCCGGACTGACGGCAACAGGCGCCCCGGGTGACATTTTGAGGAGATTGTCCAGAATGACGCGATCACCGGCCTGAAGACCGCTGTTGATGAAGATATCGTTTCCCTGCCAGTCTCCGACTGCCACGGCGCGGAATTCCGCCCGGCTGTCCTTTCCCGCGATCCAGACAAAAAATCCCTGCGCGCCCTGGCTGACGGCCGTTCTGGGAATCAGGATGCCGTCGGGGCGAATGCCTCCCAGCAGATGCACGCGGACGAACTGTCCGGGCCGGATCACCTTCGGGGAGTTGATGGGGTTGGGAATTTCCGCCCGGACCTCATAGGTCCCGGTTTCGGAATTGTAGGAAGGATCGGCGAAATTGAGGCGGCCTCGGTGGGGAAAGACGGAGCCGTCGGCCATATGGACCTCCACCTCGAAATCGTAGCCCTTGGGCATTTTAAAAAGACCTTTGGCCAGGTTGTCCATTAGCTTGAGGTTTTCGTTTTCCGAGATGCTGAAATCCACCCAGATGGGGTCGATTTTGGCCACATACGTCAGGAGGCTGCTCTGTCCCACGGAGATGTAGCTTCCCTCCTGCTGCTTTGCCCGTCCGGCCAATCCGTCGATGGGGGACGTGATCGTGGTGTAGCTCAGTTTCAGCTCCGCGTCCTGGACGTTTCCCTGGGCGGAAAAGACGGCGGCGCGGGCGCTCTTTTCCGCGCTGACGGCGTCATCCAGGTCTTTCTGGCTGACGGCGTTTTTCTCCGCGAGGGGACGGACTCTTTTCAGCGTGGCTTCGGCGTTGACCAGCTTGGCTTCCTGCTGGGCCAGCGCGCCACGGGCCTGCTGGAGAGAAGCTTCGAACGGCCGGCGGTCGATCTGGAACAGCGTTTGACCGGACCGGACGCGTCCGCCTTCCTCATAGGTTTTCTTTTCCAGAAAGCCTTCGACGCGGGCGCGGATTTCCACCTGATGGGAGCTTTCCGTCGTGCCGACAAATTCGATGTCAATGGGGACATCCCGGGGAGTGACCGTCATGACCGTGACGGGAATGGCCGGCCGGGAATGCTCTTTGTCGCTTTTATCGCCGCATCCCGAAAGGGCGGCGGAAAGGA
>JAAZOZ010000181.1 GCA_012797505.1 Smithella sp.
ATCGGCGTCCGGATTTCATGGCTCATGCTGGCCAGAAATTCCGACTTCGCCTGGCTGGCCTGCTGGGCCTGTTCGGCCAGCCTGCGGGCCAGAACAGCCTGCCGCTCTACCGCCTCGTTCATCCGGCGCAGATCCTCCTCGGCCTGTTTCCGCTGTGTGATATCGCGGCTGATGCCGATAATGCCGATTAATGTCCCGTCCGCTCCCCAGTACGGAGTTTTCAGCGTTTCCACCAGTTTCTTGCGCCCGTCGGGATACGAAATCCATTCCTCATTCTGCCGGGACTGGCGTAATTCCAGCATTTTCCGGTCATAAGCCCGGAAGGCTTCTGCAACGTCGGCATCGAAGAGGTCGTAGTCCGTTTTGCCGATGATTTCTTCCCTGGGTCTTCCGACAAACTCGCAAAAAGGCGGGTTACAGCCGAGATAGACGCCGTGGATGTCCTTCAGAAAAATAAGATCGGGAATGGAATCCAGCAGGGACGAAATCAGACCGGACTGCCGTTTGATTTCCATCCGGGCCTGCTTGCTCTGGGTAATGTCGAAAATAAACCCATCCAGATACAGAAGGGCCCCGTCCTCACCGGTGACACCGCGGCCCTTTTCATAGACCCAGCGCTCACTTCCGTCCCGGTGTAGGATCCGGTATTCAATTTCCCAGGGTTGATCCAGTCGAAGCGCTTCCCCGATGGCTTGTTCAACCGCGGCCGTGTCTTCCCGGTGAATGATGCTTTCATACGAGCGAACGGAATTTTCGATAAAATCGTTTGCCGGATAACCTGTCACCCATTCGACGGCCGAACTCATGTAAAGCATCGTCCAGTTTTTGTCGTTCAAACACCGGTACGTGATGCCGGGGATATTCGACACAAGGGTTCTGAACTGCTCTTCGCTTTTTGTCAGCGCCTCTTCCGTCGCTTTTCGCTCGGCAATCTCCCGGGTCAGTTGCTGATTGGCGTCTGAAAGCTGCAGGGTCCGCTCTTCCACCCGGTTTTCCAGAGAGTCGGCCAAACCCTGAATCTCTTTATTCTTTTGCCGGACTACGAAAGCCTGCCCGGTCATTCCAAGAAGCAGCATCTGGAGAAGCGCGGAACAAATCAGCCCCATCACGCCCACAGCCCAGGCCAGCCAGGGACGGTGATCCTGCAAATATTTTTTCGTGATGTAAATCGACAGCTCCCAATTCCTGTCGCCCATGGACAGCGTCGTTTTCCATGCGGGCGTCCGGTCTTGCGCATCGCTGCCGTCCGCCGGCGCCTCCGAATGATAAAGCAGCTTTCCTCCTGCGGGCGCGTCGGTGTCGATCAACTGAAAGATCAGTCCGGAAGGAATTTTACCCCGGGTCGCGATCTCGATCATCTCATCGACTCTGGCCACCGCCACGGCAAAGCCGATCAGGCGTTCCTTCCGCGCGCCGGATGCCTCCGTCGTCTCTTCGATCGGAAGCATTTCCAGAAGGCCGACGCCTTTTTTACTGTCCTGCACCAGATGAATGGGGGACGTCACGGCCATGGCTTTTGTCCTTCGGGCGCGTTCGATCGCATCCCGGCGAATCGGTTCGGAATTAATATCAAATCCCACCGCCGGCCGGTTTTTGTCCAAAGGAACGATGTAGCGCACCGCCACGTAATACGGCCTTGCGGCGGCCGGAATCAGTCGCTGATTTTTGTCCCGTTCGGTAATCCGGAAAGCACCCAGCGGCGAGAGGCGGCTCATTCTGGCTTCGTAAGACGGCCGCTCACCAAGGAGAACCAGGTCGTTGAAGCTGAGCGCGGAAATGTCGGGGTTGTCCTCAAGCGTAATCCGCGTAAATTTTCGAAATTGAAGAAATGTGAAGTCCGGTGTCGCTTCGATGAAATGACTCAGGGAGGAAAGCACTTCGCGGTGCGCGATCAGGCGGTCCTGAATGCGGTTGGCAATGGAGAAACCGTCCGCCTCGATCTCACTGTCCATGGACTGTTTTTCCCAGCGGGCGGTGCCGTAAAAGGCCAGCCACACCAGGCCCAGAATCAGCAGCATGGGCACAACAATCTGGCGGCGCCTTTCTCTCCAGAGTTCATCCGACCGGTTGAGAAAACAAAAGGTCAGCGGCGCAAAAACCATCACGCCCA
>JAAZOZ010000182.1 GCA_012797505.1 Smithella sp.
CGGATGACCTTTTCGTTGATTATGAGACCTGGTTGTGTTAACCAGACGCAAAATAACCGACGTGGTGGAGACGATGAGTGGAATTCCTGAAAAAATAATTGATTTCCACGTGCACCTGTTTCCGGACAGACTTTTCGATGCCATTTGGGAAGCCTTTCTGAAGCAGTATAACTGGCATATTATTCATCGCTGTTATTACCGCGAGTGCATCGAGCGCCTTCGGCGGAAGGGCGTGAGCGTGATCGTATATTCCAACTATGCGCACCGCGCCGGTATCGCGGAAGAACTGAACCGATGGAACGAGAAAGTCCTTCAGGAGTATGAGGATCTGTACTGCTTCGCCGCGTATCATCCGGGCGACGACCACGCTCTGGACATGGCCCGTCGCCTTGTGGAAAATCCGAAAATCCTTGGATTCAAGCTCCAGCTTCTGGTTCAGAATTTTTATCCGTTCGACGAGCGGCTCTTCGGCCTCTACGACCTGGTGATGAAAAAGAACAAGCGCATTCTTTTTCACACCGGAACCGGCCCGGTGGGGAATCCCTATGTCGGCCTTGAGCCGTTCATGAAAGTTCTGGATCGGTTTCCCGACCTGCCCGCTACCATCGCCCATCTGGGAGCACATGAATATGCCGGTTTCATGGAGCTTGTGGACCGGCATCCGCAGCTGTATCTTGACACCGCCTTCTGTTTTTTGCCCGCGCCCTACGACGGATACAACCTCGGCCCCGGGTATCTTGAAAAATACAAATCCAGGATTTTATACGGATCGGATTATCCCAACCTGATCACGCCGTGGGAAGCGGAGATTGAAAATCTTCTGAAAATGAATCTTTCTCCGGAATTTTACGATCGGATTTTTTACGACAACGCAGCCGCGTTGATCCGTTCCCTGACGGCGCAAGAAGAGACCGGGGAATCCGGCCTTACATCAGGTTGAAAAAAAGACGCAGCGCGCTTGCAGGCTGACCTGACAGCTTGGTTGACGTTAAAAAATGCAAGCCGGGCAAAAGCGCGAACGGGCGCCCGGGAGAAAAGGAGAAATTCCATGAACCATGTCCACCACGTACATCTCTTTGCGTCGGATATCGAAAAGAGCCTGGCCTTTTATCAAAACGCCTTTGGCGGAAAAATTATTCTGGATGAGAATATGGCCGGGGCAAGAAACGTGTTCATGAGAGTCGGCACCGGGCGGATTCATTTCTACGATCAGGCGCCTTCCTTTTCCGGCAGGGGAAGCATCCACCACTTCGGGATTCAGACGGACGATATCGAAGGCGTGGTCGAAAAGCTCAAGGCCATGGGCGTGCCTTTTAAAAAGGGCGTCACGGACATCGGCGTATGGAAATACGTCATGGTGCCGGCTCCCGATCACGTGCTCATCGAGCTGTTTCAGGTGAACCGGGACGCGCTTCCGGAGGACTACCGAAGCTATTTCGATTGAATCCCGCCGTTGCGGGACGAGCAGTCATCCTCCGCAGCCTGCCGCGATATCATGACCTTCATTTCATCCCTCGACAGCTTGCTCTGGGGGGGGATCCGCCCCGGAGGCAGGCGCGTTTTCCGGAGTCCGGCGACTACGGCAGGGCCGGGTACCGGCCCGCGCTGCCCAAAACATTGATGTTCTTGTGCTTGATCAGTTCGATCAACTCGGCGCGCGCAGGTCCGAGATACTTGCGTGGGTCAAACTCACCGGGGTTTTCAGCGAAAACTTTGCGAATCGCCGCGGTCATGGCCAGCCGGCCGTCGCTGTCAATATTGATTTTGCAAACGGCGCTTTCGGCGGCGCGGCGAAGCTGCTCTTCGGGAATGCCGACGGCCGCTTCCAGCCGGCCGCCGTATTGATTGATCATCGCGACATACTTCGGTACAACCGACGATGCACCATGCAGAACAATGGGAAATCCGGGAATGCGTTTTTCGATCTCCTCCAGAATATCAAAACGGAGCGAAGGGGGAACCAGAACCCCATCTGCATTCAGGGTGCAGTCTTGGGGTTTAAACTTGAACGCGCCGTGACTCGTCCCGATGGAGATCGCCAGGCTGTCCACGCCTGTTCTGCCGGAAAATTCTTCCACATCCTCGGGGTTTGTATAATGCGACTGTGCGTGGGAAACTTCATCTTCGATTCCGGCAAGGACGCCCAGTTCAGCTTCTACCGAGACATTCCGCGGATGCGCATATTCCACGACTCTTTTCGACAGGGCAATATTGTCTTCAAAGGGAAAATGTGACCCGTCGATCATGACGGATGAAAATCCACTGTCGATACAGGATTTTGCCAGTTCAAAACTGTCGCCGTGGTCTAGATGCAGTGCGATGGGGATCGTGCCTCCCATCCTTCGGGCAAAGGCGACGGCGCCTTGCGCCATATACCGCAGAAGGGTCTGATCCGCGTATTTCCGGGCGCCGCCGGATACCTGCAGAATGACGGGGGACGCGGTTTGAACGCAGGCGGCAATGATGGCCTGAAGCTGTTCCATGTTGTTAAAATTATAAGCGGGAACGGCATACTTTTCAGTAAAGGCCTTCTGAAACATTTCCCCGGTGTTCGACAAACCCAGCGATCGATAGCTTACGGTTTTCATTTTTTAATCTCCCAAATCCCTCATCTTTTTCCCGGCCTTGAGATTTCCCTCGATCTGCTCCAGCGTCACTCCCCGCGTTTCCGGAACAAAAGCCGCGACGAAGGCGATGGCCAGGATGCAGAAGAAGGCAAACAGGAAAAAGATGGAGGCATGGCCGTGAGCCTCCATAAAAGTAAGGGCGTTGTCCATCAGCAGACCGGCGAAGGTCCAGTTCACCATGGTCGTCACGGTCATTCCCACTTCGCGCCCCCTGATCGGAAAGATCTCCGAGCAGACCAGCCAGGCCACCGGCCCCCAGGAAACGGCAAACCCGAAGATGTAGAAAATGACCGCGGCCAGCAAAATGCCCTTGGGCGCTAATCCGATCGCCGCCGGGTCGGACGGGTTGCCGATATAAGCAAAAGCTCCGCCCGCCGCCGTCATGCTGATCATCATGCAAAGTGCGCCTACGTAAAGGAGCTTCTTTCGGCCCCATTTTTCCACAAGCCGGATGGCGGGAAAGGTAAAGAGCATGTTGACCGTCGGCACGGTCATCATCGCGATCATGCCGGCCAGTCCCGCATATCCGAAAATGGTCGGGGCGTAGTAAATCATTACGTTGATTCCCACCAGCTGCTGGAACACCTGCAGGAAAATTCCCACCAGCAGGATTTTGATGAAGTAGCCTTTCAACAGGTTGCCGATCCGGAAACCCCGGCGGCCCAAGGTCGCCTCCATATCATGAATTTCGCGCAGGACGTCTTCCGGGGTGTTGAGCGTTTTTTGAAGAACCGCCGTTGCCTCATCTTTTCTTCCCTTCAACATGAGCCACCGCGGACTCTCCGGCAGAAAAAGGCTCCCCGCGAACATCAGGCCGGCAAACACAACGATCACGGAAAACATCAGGGGAAGCGCCGTCTCGGGGGATGAGATCCACTGGGCGATGATGAAATTGGTCAGGGAGATCAAAAAGATGCCGATGGTGATGAGCAGTTGAAACAGCGTTCCCATGGCGCCGCGAATTGAAGCGGGGGCCGTTTCCGACAGGTACAGCGGTACGATAAAGGAGGCGATGCCGATGGCGAATCCCAGCAGGAACCGGCAGACGTACATGACTGCCAGCGGGGGAAGCAGCGCGGAGACAAGGGAAGAAGCGCAGAAGATGAATCCCGAAAGCACCAGACTTCTTTTACGCCCCAGATACCGGGCCAGGAGGCCCGAGAGAAGCGCGCCGATGACGCCGCCGGTTGCCAGAATGGAGGAATAATGTTCTGCGGACCGAATGTCCAGTCCGTAAACCTTCCGGATCGTGTCCAGGGAATTGGCGATGAATCCCTGATCCAGTCCGAAGAGAAGGCCGCCCAGCGCCGCGGTTCCGCAAATGTAAAAAACAGTGGTCTTGTATCCTGATCTCATGTCACCTCCCCGAAATCCCGGATTTAAAAATCTACACTGACCTTCACGCCGACGGCCAGCGCGTTGGAAATGGCGCCGGTTCCCGCCGGACGGATGATGTACTGGATGTCCGGCTGAATGCCGATTCCACGGCCGACGAGGAACAGGTGGTTGAACTCGATGACGGCCTCGTGGCTTTTCGTCTCCAGTCCGGCGGCCCGGAGGCCGTCCTTGTAGTCTTTTCCGAAAAAGCCCGCGGTGACGGCCAGCCCCGTCCGATCCCGTGGACGGGTGCAGAAGAGCCCCTCATAGACCAGCCCGGCATTGAAGTAGCTCGTCATCGGATTGGTCTTGTCCGTGAGGCTCAGGACCAGCGAGCCGAAGGCGGAAAGTCCCCGTCTTTCGCCGGGCGATTCGCGGTAGAGCATCTGATCCGCGAGCAGCCAGATCATCGCGTCACCGGTGGTGGTGACGTTTCCCATTCTGCTTACGTCCAGAAACCGGCCGGTCATGTAAAATCCGCCGATCTTGTACACGCCCGGCAGAGCGCTGTCCGAGCCGCGGTTCACGTGGTAGCGGATTTCGCCCGCCAGCGTGACGCCGTTGTTGCCGAATTTCCACCAGGTGCCGTGCAGGTTTTGGTTTTCACCGGCCGGGTCGCCTCTTCTTCCCTCCGGATCTCCGTCGTAGAGGGCGGCCTGGAAGGTCCAGTTGCGCGACGGTGTGTCGAGGGCCGCCCGCGCGCCCCACGTGGCCAGCGGGTAGGCGGTGAATGTGAAGGGGTTTTGGAGAAAAACCGGCTTCGGGCTGCCGCAGAAGGAGTTGTTGAGGAACTGGCAGTAAAGATCCGAGCGGAGAAAGTCATCGTTGGCGACCAGACGGCCGTAGGCTAAATCGATCCGGTCGTCCGCGAGGCGGGTGTTGAACTGCACGTTCACCAGCTTGAAGGTCTGCCCGCCGTAGAGTTCCTGAACGGGAAAGGTGTTTCCGTCCTGGGATGGCGCGATGAAGCGCGCCGACACACTGTCGCCGTCGCGCTGCGACATCTTGACCAGAAACGTGGTGCGGGGAATGCCGGTAAGCTTTGCCAGATCGAACAGGAGCGCAAGGTCGATGTTGTCGGCGTAGGTCCCGCCCTGCTTTTCGCCGCCTGCAACATTGAACATGGTTTCCGTCGAGTAGTTCAGACCGACCCGGACGCCCGAATGATGCAGGCGGTCCCGTACGCCGCTCCAGTTCCCGGTCAGGTAGTCGCGGGTCGGAAAGGCAGTCTCCGCGGCCGGTGCGATTTCCTGTGCGGCGGCGAGGACTACCCCGGAGAAGAGAAAAATCAGGACGATGGCCAGGGCGGCAAGAGGCGGGGCGGGATGAAAAAGAGGCGGTCGATTCATGGGCCGGTTGCTCCTTCCGGTCGGTGATGCGCTATTTTTTCAAATAATCATGGACCACTTTCCCGTAAGGCAGCGTCAGGTCGGATGTAAAATGAACGCACGACACAATTCTTTTGACGGGGAGGGACGCCACCGGCGCCAGGGCGTGATGAAATAACTGAAGGGCGGCGGGCCCTGTCCAGGCGCCCTTGACCGTCACGTCCCTGAGGTTGTACTGCACCAACTGCCGGACGACGGTGGAGCCGTCCGGGCCGGGGATGATTTTGAGGAGATAATTGGGAACGTCTTCCAGCGATTTTTTAATGGCCTGGCCGTCAACAGGTGCGTATTTGAATCCCATGGTGCCGACGGCAACCTCCACGGAGCCGTACTTCAGGCGTCCCACCAGGGTGTCCCTGCCGACGGGATCGACGCCCAGCGACGGGTAAGCCAGTTTTTTCGGGAAGCCCCAGATTTCGCGCCCCGCGACAATCGGCGCCTCATCATCCAGAAACATGGAAAGCACATACTGTCCTTTTTGTCCTTTGAAGATGACCGGGACAACCTGGCCGGCTTCGGTGTAGCTTCCGAACCCGCTGGAATCGGGCATTTTGATGAACTCAAATTTGACCAGCGCTTCGGGGATTTCCAAAGGCTCGGGTACCTGTTTGCGCAGCGCTTCCATGTCGGTTTCGTAGGTGATGATGAGAAATTCCCTGTCGATGAAGCGATAGGGCCCGGGAGGATAGGATGGACTGTGCGCCGGCATGGCAAAAGCGCTTCCGACGGGGACCGGTTGACCGGGATTTTCTGCGGCGCAAACCCACCCGCAGGACAAAAAACACAAAGCGACAGCGAGACAAATCATGATTTTCTTCATCGGCTTCTCTCCCCTTTTGTTTTCATCATCTCAAATCTTCAACAGTCTTCTTTTGCCGCGTGGCCTGAAAGCGGCTCGGGCCATTTCGCTAGGCAGCGTTTTTCTCGCTACGGCGCGGCCGCTTTTCCGCCCATTCGAAATAGGTTTCGATCACGTAAAGCGCCTCCTGAATGGTTGGATAAACGGGGAATCCCGCCTTGCGCAGCGCGTTGAAGGTGGAAATCCGGACGCGCTCGGCCTCCAGATCATTTTCCAGAAAACACGACAGAACGGGGATCACCGGCTTTTTGATTTGCCGGGCCATTTCCATGATGCTGTGCGCGCTGTTGGTCACCTTGAGAAACAATTCCGCGTGCATGATATATTCAACGGAAAAATAGGGAACGATCACATCGATGTTGTCGTCTTCGTTCAGGGCTTTCATGGTGTGCAGCATCACGTTGAAGTCGAAACCGAAGGCTCCGAGATCGACGGGATTGGTCGTCGAGGTGTTGACGCCCATGATTTTTTCGCTGATCATCCGCTGCGTGCGGGGGCTCAGTTCGGGAAGCAATACCCCCGAGGCAGCGGCCAGGTCGGAGAACAGCACGGAGATGCCGCCGCCGGCGCCCATGAATCCCACGCGCCTCCCGCGCGGGAATCGCTGCGCGGTGCCCAGCATCGCCAGATTCATCAACTCTTCGAAATTATCCACCAGCAGGCCGCCGTGCTGCCGTACGGCCGCGGCCCAGATCGTGTAATTGCTGGCCATGGCGCCCGTGTGGCTGGCCGCCGCCTTCGAACCCAGTTCGGTCTTGCCTCCCTTGAGAATGATTACCGGCTTTTTGGCCGTCGTGCGTTTCAGCGCTTTCAGAAATTTGTTCACGTCCTTGATGTCTTCCACGTAGCACGCGATCAGGCTGATCTTGTCGTCATCCGCCAGATACTCCAGATAATCCTCCAGGCGCAGATCGATCTGGTTTCCGTAGGAGACGACTTTGTTGAGCCGGATGTCCCGGGTGGTTGCCATGGCCACAAAGCTGGACGTGATTCCGCCGGACTGTCCCAAAAAGGCGATTGAACCGGGCCCTTCCTGCAGATTCGTCAGTCGGAAAGAAACTTTCGATTCGAAGCATTGAACGCCGATGCAGTTGGGGCCGACGATCCGGAGATGTCCCTTGCGGGCTTCCCGGATGATCTCCTGCTCCAGTTGAAGATTCCCCGTTTCTCCGAAGCCGGATGTGAAGAAATGAATAAACTTGATTTGTTTGCGGACGGCCGCTTTGACAATGTCCACGGACTGCTCGACGGGCGCCGCGACGATGGCAAAATCAACGGGCTCCGGGAGGTCGTCGATGGACGCATAGGTCTTCACGCCGGACACTTCAACGCGGCGGGGGTTGACAGGATAAAGAGCGCCGGTAAAGCCGTTTGCCTGCAGAATCTGGAAATAGGGCAGTTTGCCGCCGCCCAGATTGTCGGATGCGCCGATGACGGCGACGCTTTTGGGATAAAATAAGGGGTCTAAACTCATAGTGTTTCTCCTTCTTCAAATTTTCTTTGTGGGCGTGGCGCAGCGCCGATTTTTTTACGCCCGCAAAGGACTTTTTTAAACCGGCGCTATATTACAGCTTTGAAGCAACGTTGCAAGAAAAATCATTGACCGTCAAGACGGTCTTGACAAACGGACGGTCGTATCTGTATGTTGACACAAAATAAATTTACAGGATCCAACCATGTCATTTGTCAGACCGGATATCATTCGACCCCCCAGCGAGCATGCCAGCTATTATCTGCCCCTGACGTCGGGGTGTTCCAACAATTCCTGCGCCTTTTGCGCGTTTTCCTTCACGACTCTCGGCATTCGCGACCTCGATGACGTTAAGCGTGAAATTGACGCCATGTCCCTGTATGCAAAAAGCCGCATGTGGATGGCGGGCCAGCCGGACATCGTCTATGCCATCCTCCGTCAGTGGGACGGCAAAAGGGTGTTTCTCCAGGACGGCGACGCTCTGGTTTATCCGTATCCCCGGCTGATGGAGGCTCTTCAGTATCTCAATGCGAAATTTCCCGCCCTGGAGCGCATTGCCAGCTACGCCACGCCGCAGGACATTTTGCGGCGAAGCGTTCAGGAGCTGCGGGATCTGAAAAAGCAGAAACTCGGCATTCTTTACATGGGGGTGGAAAGCGGCGATGATGATGTCCTGAAGAAAATCCGGAAAAACGTCAGTCACGATCAAATGGTGGAGGCCGCCAAAAAAGTGAAGGCCTCCGGCATTCTCCTGTCCGTCACCGTGATCCTCGGACTGGGCGGCGTCGCGGGAAGCGAGAAACACGCGCTGGAGACGGCGAGAATTCTGACGGAGATGGACCCGGATTACGCCGGCGCCCTGACACTGACGCTGATTCCTGAAACGGAGCTTTATCGTGAATGGGAGAGCGGCCGGTTCGAAATGATCACGCCCTTCGACTCGCTGCGGGAGCTGAAAACCATGGTGGAGCATTCGACCTTTTCCAACTGCTTTTTCAGCTCCATGCACGCTTCCAATTATTTCTCCATCCGCGGTTCGATGCCGAAGGACAAAGGCAAAATCCTCCGGCAGCTTCAGGCGCTGCTGTCGCGGCGGGATCCCAACATGCTTCGCCCGGAATTTATGCGGGGACTGTAAAAGGGATGTTTATTGCCCGAAGAATGTAATAGGAAACTTGGCGAGCGGTATTTTTGATTTCATGCATCCTGTCTTCAACCCTGAGAGGCGATGACGTGTATGACAAAAGACTCCCTGTCCGTTCCGAGAAATTTTGTGCGAACCTTTCCGTCGCGCCTGATCATCCTGTTTTTGACGATTCTTTTTGTGTGCTGCGCGTCGCAGATATTTTCCGCCGGGATTTCCTGCGCCGCCGCACCGCCGGATACGCAAGGCGCAAACGGACAGAACTCTAAAAAGCATCTCCTGGTTATTACTTCCCAGCCGTATCTGACCGACTGGTTCGATACGCTCAATCGCGCCATGCGGAAAACCCTTTTCCCCGCCTTGTCCTCCGACAGCAAGATCAGCTACGAATACATCGGCAGTGA